>JARRQB010000011.1:0-10679 GCA_037382265.1 Gammaproteobacteria bacterium
GACCGCGACATCCTGCGCTACAACCCGCACGCGCTGATCGAAGGCATGATCATTGCCGGCTACGCCATCGACGCGGCGGTCGGCTACAACTACATTCGCGGTGAGTTCTGGGAGCCCTACGAGCGTTTCGAGGCGGCGCTCGCGGAGGCGCGTTCGGCTGGCTTCCTGGGCCAAAACATCCTGGGCAGCGGCTTCGATTTCCAGCTTCACACCCACCTCGGCGCCGGTGCCTACATCTGCGGCGAGGAGACGGCGCTGCTCGAGTCGCTGGAAGGCAAGAAGGGCCAGCCGCGCTTCAAGCCGCCGTTCCCGGCGCAGTTCGGCCTGTACGGCCGGCCAACCATCATCAACAACACCGAGACCCTGGCGTCGATCCCCGACATCGTGCGCCAGGGTGCCGAGTGGTTCCGCGGCATCGGTACTCAGAAGAGCGGCGGGCCAAAGTTGTTCGCCGTCTCCGGCAACGTCAATCGGCCGGGCGTCTACGAGGTGCCGCTCGGCACCCCGTTCCCCGAACTGCTGGAGATGGCTGGCGGTATGCGCGACGGACGCCCGCTCAAGGCGGTGATACCGGGCGGTTCCTCTGCCCCGGTGCTGCCGGCCGACGTGATGATGGACTGCACTATGGACTATGAGAGCATCGCGGCCGCGGGTTCGATGCTGGGGTCGGGCGCGGTCATCCTGATGGACGACACGAACTGCATGGTGAAGGTGCTAGACCGCATTTCCTATTTCTACTACGAGGAATCGTGCGGCCAGTGCACGCCGTGCCGCGAGGGCACGGGCTGGATGCACCGCGTGGTGCACCGAATCGAGCACGGCGAGGGCCGGTCCCAGGACATGGACCTGCTGGACGACGTCGCGCACAAGATCATGGGCCGCACCATCTGCGCCCTGGGCGACGCGGCCGCCCTGCCGGTGGCGAGCTTCGTCAAGCACTTCCGCGACGAGTTCCAGTACCACGTAGATCACAAAAAGTGCATGGTGTGAACCGTGCTCCGGGGCTGACTGAGCAGAGCTAAATGGCCGAACAACAGACCATCACAATCGAAGTCGACGGCAGGTCGCTGACGGCCCGCCCGGGACAGATGCTGATCGAGGTGACCGACGCCGCGGGTATCGATATCCCGCGCTTCTGTTACCACAAGAAGCTGTCCGTGGCCGCCAACTGCCGCATGTGTCTGGTCGAGGTCGAAAAGGCGCCCAAGCCGCTACCCGCGTGTGCCACGCCGGTCGCCGACGGCATGAAGGTCTACACCCACTCGCCGCTGGCGCGCCGGGCCCAGAAGGACACCATGGAGTTTCTGCTCATCAATCACCCGCTGGACTGTCCGATCTGCGATCAGGGCGGCGAGTGCGAGCTGCAGGACGTGGCCATGGGCTACGGCGGAGACGTGTCCCGTTTCAGCGAGCGCAAGCGCGTGGTGCGCGACGAGAACATCGGTTCGCTGATCGCCACCGACATGACCCGTTGCATTCACTGCACCCGCTGCGTGCGCTTCGGCGGGGAGATTGCCGGCCTGCGCGAACTCGGCGCCACGGGCCGGGGCGAGCACATGCGCATCGGGGTTTTCGTCGAACACAGCGTCGCCTCGGAACTTTCGGGCAACATCGTCGACCTGTGCCCGGTCGGGGCGCTCACCTCCAAACCCTACCGGTTCACGGCGCGGGCCTGGGAACTGACCCAGCACGACGGCTTGGCCGTGCACGACGGGCTGGGTTCGAATCTGTTCCTGCACGTGCGGCGCGGCGAGCTTATGCGGGTGGTGCCGCGGGAGAACGAGGCCGTCAACGAGACCTGGATTTCCGATCGCGATCGGTTCTCGTACCAGGGACTGTATGCGCCCGACCGGGTTGCGCGCCCGCTGGTACGGCACGACGGCAAGCTGCGCGAGGTCGACTGGCAGGAGGCTCTGGAGGTGGCTGCCGGCATCCTGGAGGGTGCGGCGGGACGACTCGGCACCCTGGTTTCGCCCAGCGCCACCCTGGAAGAGATGTTCCTGGCGCAGCAGCTGACGCGGGCGCTGGGTTCCCCGCACGTCGACCACCGTCTGCGCCAGTGTGACTTTCGCGCCGCCGCCGCAGACCCGGCGCTGCCCTGGCTGGGGGCGCGCTTCGCCGACATCGAGCGCGCGGACGCGGTGCTGCTGGTGGGTTCCTGGTTGCGCAAGGATGTGCCGCTGCTGAACCATCGGTTGCGCAAAGCCGCCCGCGAAGGCGCCTCGGTCATGACCATCAACCCGGTCGCCTACGACTTCAACTACGATATCGACGTCGACATCGTCGCGCCGCCGTCGCGGTTGGCCGAGGAGCTCGCCGGAGTGGCCGCCGTTTTGGGCGCGGACACCTGCGGTATCGCCGTCGAGCCCGATGCCTCGCATCGGGGTATCGCCGATGCGCTGCGCGAGGCGAGGCAGGGCCATGTGCTGCTGGGTGCGGTCGCGCTGAACCACCCCGATTTCACCGTGCTGAGGGCCCTCGCCGTGGGCATTGCCGCTGCGGCTGGTGTGACGCTCGGCTTCGTGCTCGAGGGTGGCAACGGTGTGGGCGGCTGGCTCTGCGGTGCAGTGCCGCACCGCCTTCCCAATGGTGACCCGGCCGAGCCCGCCGGCCACGCTGCCTCCGCCATGCTGGTCGAAGTGCTCGACGCTTACCTGTTGCTGGGCGTGGAACCTGAACACGACGTCGCCGACCCGATGGCGGCGCAGACGGCGCTGGCCGGCGCGAAGGTGGTTGCACTGGCGACCCATATGAGCCCCGCCCTCGAGGCCAGTGCCGACGTCGTCTTGCCCGTCGCCGGATTCGCCGAGACCTCCGGCACCCTGGTCAACCTTCAGGGAGACCGGCAGAGCTTCGAGGGCAGCGTCGCCCCGGTGGGCGAAGCGCGCCCCGCCTGGAAGGTGCTGCGGGTCCTTGGCAATCAGCTCGGATTGCCCGGCTTCGATTACCTGGACAGCCGAGAGGTGCGCGATGCGGCCCTCGCCGCAGCCGGCGAACGCGCGCTCGACAACGCCTGCACGGCCGGTGCCGACGAGCGCTTACTGCTGCCCGGCAGTGGGTTGGAGCGTGTCGGCGGCGTGCCGGCCTACGCGGTCGATGCTACCGTTCGGCGCGCGGCGGCGCTGCAGCGCACGCCCGATGCCTGGCCCCGGGGGCTGCGTGTGTGCACCGCGCTCGCCGACAGCCTGGGGCTTGCGGACGGCGAGACGGCGCTGCTGCAGCAGAGAGACGTCTCGACGACGTTGCCGGTCTGGGTCGACGACCGCGTGCCCGAGCACTGCGTGTGGTTGCCGGCGGCGGTGCCGGGGGCCGAATTACTGTCTGCCGCCCACGGCAGCGTGATTTTGGAGAAGGCCTGATGGACACGGTCGTCGCCCTCTGGCAGGCCCTGCCGGTCACCGTCCAGATCCTCGTGAAGATCATGGTGATCATGCTGCCGCTGATGGTGCTGGTGGCCTACTACACCTTCGCCGAGCGCAAGCTCATCGGTTACATGCAGGTGCGTTTGGGGCCGAACCGGGTCGGCCCCAAGGGTTGGCTCCAGCCGATCGCCGATGCCGTGAAGCTGATGTTCAAGGAGATCGTGCTGCCGACCGGCGCCAACAAGCTCTTGTTCATCATCGCGCCGTTTCTGTCGATCGCCCCGGCGCTGGCCGCCTGGGCCGTGTTCCCGTTCGACGCCGGCATGGTGCTTGCCGATATCGACGCCGGGCTGCTCTACGTCTTGGCGCTGACCTCGCTGGGCGTGTACGGGGTGATCATCGCGGGATGGGCGTCGAACTCGAAATACGCCTTCCTCGGCTCGCTGCGCTCGGCGGCGCAGATCGTCGCCTACGAAATCGCTATGGGCTTCGCCCTGGTCGGGGTACTGGTGGCCGCCGGCAGCCTGAACCTCGGCGCGATCGTGACCGCGCAGGAGGGCGGGCTGCTGCACTGGTACTGGCTGCCACTGCTGCCGCTGTTCGGCGTCTACCTCATTTCGGGCGTGGCCGAGACCAACCGCGCGCCCTTCGACGTCGCCGAGGGCGAGTCCGAGATCGTAGCGGGTTTCCACGTCGAGTACTCGGGCATGGCCTTCGCCGTGTTCTTCCTGGCGGAGTACGCCAACATGATCCTGATCTCGGCACTGACCGCCCTGCTGTTCTTCGGCGGATGGTTGTCGCCGTTCCCGCAGGCCTGGGTGGACGGACTGTTCCTGTTGGACGACGGCTTCCACTGGCTGCTGATCAAGACCTTCATCTTCATGTTCGGCTTTCTGTGGTACCGCGCGACCTTCCCGCGCTATCGCTACGACCAGATCATGCGGCTGGGCTGGAAGGTGTTCATCCCGATCACCATCGTGTGGATCGTCGTGGTCGCCGGCCTGAAGATCAGCCACACCGGGCCTTGGTTCGGCTGAGGGAGCGACACAGAGCATGAAGACCGTGGTCAACTACATTCGCAGTCTGTTCCTGTTCGAGCTGTTCAAGGGGCTCGGCCTGACCGGAAGCTACCTGTTCGCGCGCAAGTTCACCCTGCAGTACCCGGAGGAGAAGGCGCCGATGTCGCCGCGGTTCCGCGGCCTGCACGCGCTGCGCCGCTACCCCAACGGCGAGGAGCGCTGCATCGCCTGCAAACTGTGCGAGGCGGTTTGCCCGGCGCTGGCCATCACCATCGAGGCGGAGCCGCGCGCCGACGGGTCGCGCCGCACCACGCGCTACGACATCGACCTGTTCAAGTGCATCTACTGCGGCTTCTGCGAGGAATCCTGCCCAGTCGATTCGATCGTCGAAACGCGGGTCTACGAATACCACTTCGAGCGCCGTGGCGAGAACATTATGACGAAGGAGATGCTGCTCGAGATCGGCGACAAGTACGAAGAGCAGCTGGCCGCCGACCGGGCGGCGCAGGCCCGGTACCGCTAGGGGCAATGACGACATGACGTTCGAAAAGATCCTCTTCTATGTCTTCGCGGCGGTGCTGATCTTCGCCGCTGTCATGGTCATCACCCGTCGCAATCCGGTGCACTCGGTGCTTTTCCTGGTGCTCGCCTTCTTCAACGCCGCCGGCCTCTGGATGCTGGCCGAGGCCGAGTTTCTGGCCATTGCGCTCGTGCTGGTGTACGTGGGAGCGGTGATGGTGCTGTTCCTGTTCGTCGTCATGATGCTAGACATCAACATCGCCGAGTTACGCGCGGGCTTTATCCGCTACCTGCCGCTTGGGGTGTTGGTCGCCTTTGCCATGCTGGTCGAGATTTTCCTGGTGGTCGGCCCACGCACCTTCGGACTGGCGCAGTACGCGCCCCCCGCGCCCAAGCCGGCGGACTACAGCAACACCGAGGTGCTCGGCATGGCGCTGTTTACCGAGCACCTGTACGCGTTCGAGATTGCCGCGGTCATCCTGCTGGTGGCGATCGTCGCAGCCATAGCGCTGACCATGCGTCGCCGGCCCGAGACCCGCTACCAGGATCCTTCCAAGCAGGTCGCGGTCAAGGCCAGAGACCGGCTGCGGGTCATCAAGATGCCGGCTGAGGAGAAAGGCTGATGATTGCCTTGTCGGACTACCTGATCGTCGGTGCGGTGTTGTTCGCCATCAGCATCGCGGGCATCTTCCTCAACCGCAAGAACGTGATCATTCTGCTGATGTGCATCGAACTGATGCTGTTGGCGGTGAACATGAACTTCGTGGCGTTTTCGTATTTTCTCGAGGACGCCGCCGGGCAGGTTTTCGTGTTCTTCATCCTGACCGTGGCGGCCGCCGAGGCCGCGATCGGGCTGGCCATCCTGGTCGTGCTGTTCCGCAGCCGGCACACCATCAACGTGGCTGATCTCGACGCGCTCAAGGGTTAAACGGACTGCCGATGGAAAATATCTACCTCATCATCGTGTTGGCGCCCCTGGCGGGCGCGATCATCGCGGGCTTCTTCGGCGGGCGCATCGGGCGAGCCGGTGCCCATTGGGTCGCCAGCACGGGCGTCGGCGTCTCGGCGCTGCTCTCGCTTTACGTGCTCCGGCGCTTCTTGGTCGATGACGAGCCGGTGTTCAACCAGGCGGTGTACACCTGGATGGTCAGCGAGGGCATGCGCTTCGAAATCGGCTTCCTGGTCGATCGTCTGACGGCGCTGATGATGAGCGTGGTGACCTTCGTTTCCTTCTGCGTGCACATCTACACCATCGGCTACATGGCCGACGACGAGCACAACTGGCCGAAGACGAGCCTGGCCGGGCGCAACAGCTACCAGCGCTTCTTTAGCTACATCTCGCTGTTCACTTTCTCCATGCTCATGCTGGTGATGGCCAACAACTTTCTGCAGCTGTTCTTCGGCTGGGAGGCTGTCGGTCTGGTGTCCTATCTGCTGATCGGCTTCTGGTCGACCCGCGAGAGCGCCATCTTCGCCAACATGAAGGCCTTCCTGGTGAACCGGGTAGGGGACTTCGGCTTCCTGCTGGGCATCGCCGCGATCGCCATGTACTTCGGCAGCATCGACTACGCCGAGGTGTTCGCCAAGGCGCCCGAATTGGCCGCAGCCGAGATCACCATCCTGGGCGACAGCGCCTGGTCGCTGATGAGCGTGATTTGCATCCTGCTGTTCATCGGCGCCATGGGCAAGTCGGCGCAGGTGCCGCTGCACGTGTGGCTGCCCGACACAATGGAGGGTCCGACGCCTATCTCTGCGCTGATCCATGCCGCCACCAGGGTCACTGCCGGCATCTTCCACCTGATGACCCACGCCTTCTTCAAGGCCCTGCTGTTCCTTGCCGCCGGCTCGGTCATCATCGGCATGCACCACGACCAGGACATCCGCAACATGGGCGGGGTGCGCAAATACATGCCGATTACTCACTGGACCGCGCTGCTCGGCTCGCTGGCGTTGATCGGCTTCCCGGGTTTCTCCGGCTTCTTCTCGAAAGACGCCATCATCGAATCGGTGCATCACTCGCAGCTGGCCGGCTCCGACTACGCCTACTGGCTTTTGCTGATCGGCGTATTCGTGACCGCGCTGTACAGCTTTCGCATGTACTTCCTGGTGTTTCACGGCGAGGGGCCGCGTGACGAGCATGCCAAAGGCCACCTGCACGAGTCGCCCTGGGTGGTGACCCTGCCGCTGATCCTGCTCGCCATCCCGTCAGTGCTGATCGGTTGGTTCACGGTCGGTCCGCTGCTGTTCGGCGACTACTTCGACGGCGTGCTGCATGTCGCCGCGGTGCACGACACCCTGGGCGAGCTCGGCAAGGGCTACCACGGACCCATGGCGTTTGTTCTGCACGGCGTGATGGCGCCGCCCTTCTGGCTTGCCATGGCGGGGCTCGCCACCGCCTGGTTCGTCTACATGCGTCAGCCCAAGATTGCGACGGACCTGAAGATTCGCTTCGACTGGCTGTACTTCATCCTGGCTCGCAAGTACGGCTTCGACGAGTTCAACCAGGCGGTGTTCGCCGCCGGCAGCCGCGGTTTGGGCAAGCTGCTGTGGCTGGTCGGCGACCGCACTATAATCGACGGCCTGATGGTGAACGGTTCCGCGCGCGCCGTCGGCTGGGTAGGCTCGGTAGTCCGCTTCTTCCAGACGGGCTATCTGAACCACTACGCTATCGTGATCATCGTCGGTCTGCTCGGCCTACTGAGCTGGTTCGTGATTCGCTAGGAAGCCGGATAGAGAACGCAACATGACACCCGATTGGCCTATTCTGAGCACCGTCATCTGGCTTCCCATCATCGGCGGCTTCCTGGTCATGGCAAGTGGGGATCGTGCGCCCGACGTTTCGCGCTGGCTTGCGCTCGGCGTTGCCGTGCTGACCTTCGCGCTTAGCATCCCGCTGTACACCGGGTTCGAGGCAAGCACGGCCGCGATGCAGTTCGTCGAGCGTACGCCCTGGGTGCCCGGCTTCGACGTTTACTACCACCTCGGGGTGGACGGTATTTCCATGCCGCTGATTCTGCTGACCACCTTCGTCAGCATACTGGTGGTAATCGCAGGCTGGGAGGTCATTCAGTACAAGCCCGCGCAGTACATGGCCGCCTTCCTGATCCTGGAAGGCGTGATGGTGGGGGTATTCTCGGCGCTCGACGCGATGCTGTTCTACGTCTTCTGGGAGGCCATGTTGATCCCGATGTTCATCATTATCGGGGTCTGGGGCGGGCCGAACCGGGTCTACGCGACCATCAAGTTCTTTCTCTACACCTTCCTCGGGTCGGTGTTCATGCTGGTCGCGCTGATCTACATGTACTTCCAGTCCGGATCGATGGAGATCCTGGCCTTCCACGACCTCAAGCTGGGGCTGACCGAGCAGATTCTGATCTTCGTCGCTTTCCTGCTCGCTTTCGCCGTCAAGGTGCCGATGTGGCCGGTCCACACCTGGCTACCCGACGCCCACGTCGAGGCCCCGACCGGCGGCTCGGTCATCCTGGCGGCCATCATGCTGAAGATCGGCGGCTACGGCTTCCTGCGCTTTAGCCTGCCGATCACGCCCGACGCCAGCAGCGAACTCGATTGGCTGATCATCGCCATGTCGCTTATTGCCGTGGTCTACATCGGGTTCGTCGCCCTGGTGCAACAGGACATGAAGAAGCTGATCGCCTACTCGTCGATCGCCCACATGGGTTTCGTCACGCTCGGCTTTTTCATCGCCTTCATCGTCCTCAACCACCCCGAGGTGAATTCCGGCGCCGAACTGGGCGTGCAGGGGGGCATGGTGCAGATGGTCTCGCACGGCTTCATCTCGGCCGCTCTGTTTCTGTGCGTCGGCGTGCTCTACGACCGCGTTCACAGCCGCGACATCTCGGCCTACGGCGGCGTGGTCCACACCATGCCGATCTTCGCCGGATTCATCGTGTTCTTCGCGATGTCCAACGCGGGCTTGCCTGGCACGTCGGGCTTCGTCGGCGAGTTCATGGTGATTCTGGCGAGCTTTCGGGCGGACTTCTGGTTTGCCTTCCTGGCGGCCACAACGCTGATCATCGGCGCCGCCTACACCTTGTGGATGGTCAAGCGAGTGGTGTTCGGTCCAGTGGGCAACGACCACGTGGCGTCCCTGCAAGACATCAACCGGCGCGAGTTCCTGGTCCTGGGTTCGCTGGCGGTGGCCGTGCTCGTTCTCGGGGTCTGGCCCGCTCCGCTCATCGAGGTCATGGACGCCTCTATCAGCAACCTTATTCAGCACATCGCGGTCTCGAAGCTATGACCCTCGAACTCGCCAGTCTCCGGCCCGTACTGCCCGAGATCTTCCTGCTGGCCGCCAGCTGCGCCGTGTTGGTGATCGACGTATTCCTGCGCGAGAGAAATCGCATGGTCACTTACGGCCTGTCGCTCGCGAGCCTCGTCGGCACCCTGTGGCTGGTCAGCGTCACCGCGGTGGACGGCGGTCGGGTCCTGCTGCACGGCGCCTACGTGCGCGACGCCATGGGCGATGTCCTAAAGTCCGCCCTGCTGCTGGCCGCGCTGGCGAGCTTCGTCTACGCGAAGGACTACCTGCGCGCGCGTGGGTTGTTTCGTGGCGAATATTACGTGCTTGGCCTGTTTGCCACGCTTGGCATGCTGGTCATGGTCTCGGCCAACAGCTTCCTGGTGGTCTACCTCGGCCTGGAACTGCTGGCGCTGTGCCTCTACGCCCTGGTTGCCTTCGACCGCGACTCGCCCAAGGGCGCCGAGGCGGCGATGAAGTACTTCGTGTTGGGTGCCATCGCTTCGGGCATGCTGCTGTACGGCATCTCGATGATCTACGGGGTGACCGGCGCGCTCGACTTCCAGGCGGTCGCCGCGGGTGTCTCTGGCGCCGGCGAACAGAAGTTGGTGCTCGTGTTCGGCCTCGTGTTCGTGGTCATCGGCATCGCCTTCAAGTTCGGCGCCGTGCCGTTCCACATGTGGGTGCCCGACGTGTACCACGGTTCGCCGATGGTGGTGGCGCTGTTTCTTGGTAGCGCGCCCAAGGTCGCGGCCTTTGCCCTGGCGATGCGCCTGCTGGTCGACGGGCTGGGTTCCCTGCACGCCGACTGGCAGGGGATGCTGGTGATCCTGGCAGTGCTGTCCATGGCGCTCGGCAACCTCGCCGCGATCGCCCAGGACAACATCAAGCGCATGCTGGCCTACTCGACCATATCGCACGTCGGCTTCATCTTCCTAGGTCTGCTGGCCGGTACGGAGGAGGGCTACACCGCGGCCATGTTCTACGCCATCGTTTATGCTTTCATGGCGGCCGGCGCTTTCGGCATCCTCGCCATGCTGAGCCGCGACGGCTTCGAGGCGGAGAATCTGCACGACCTCAAGGGACTGAACGAGCGCAGCCCCTGGCTCGCCGGCATGATGCTGCTGGTCATGTTCTCCATGGCAGGCGTGCCGCCGACCGTGGGTTTCTTCGCCAAGCTGTTCGTGCTCGACGCCGTCGTCAGCGTCGACCTAGTGTGGTTGGCCCTGGTCGGCGTGTTCTTTTCGATCGTCGGCGCCTTCTATTACATCCGCGTGGTCAAGCTGATGTATTTCGATAAACCCATCTCCAACGAGCCCATCGTCGCCGGCATGGACACGCGCATTGCCGTATCCGTCAACGGCCTCGCCATGCTTGGTCTGGGCCTGTTTCCGGCGGCACTTTTCGCCGCCTGCCAGGCGGCTATTGCGGGCTGAAGCAGCCCGGCTCGCCGCAACGGGCCGGTTAGGTGTTGAGAAAAAAGTCCTCACCCGTTAACATATTCAGACCGGTTGCGGGGTG
>JARRQB010000012.1:0-10544 GCA_037382265.1 Gammaproteobacteria bacterium
TCCGGCCGGCGCGGCGGCGCGCTTCCACGACCTGCATCAGGCGCGCTACGGTCACGCCCTGGCCCTCCCCGTCGAACTCGTCAACCTGCGCGTCGGGGTGGCTGGCCCGGCCGCGGCGCTCGCCCTGGCGGCCGCCGCCCGGGGCGCCCCGGCAGAGCCGGTCGAGGTCTGCCGCTTGCCCGGCCTGACCGGCGAGGTGCCGCTGTTTCGCCGCAGCGACCTGACGGTCGGTCAGGTCATCGCCGGTCCGGCGGTGGTCACCGAGCGGGTGGCCACCACCTGGCTGGCGCCCGGCTGGCGAGCCGAGGTCGACGGGGCCGGCAATCTGGTGCTGACGCGCGCGGCTGCGGCGCGTCCTTTGTCGCCTGCATAATCAGGTACACTGAACGGCGAGACGCGCGGCGGGTGCCTAGCCGCAACCGCATGACATCGAGAGGTTTGCATGTTTGACGGAATAACGGATTTGACCTGGTGGCAGCTGGTCCTGGTGACGCTGGCGCTCACCCACGTGACCATCGTGTCGGTGACGGTGTTCCTGCACCGGGCCCAGGCGCACCGTGCGCTGGATCTCCACCCGGCGGCGAGCCACTTTTTCCGCTTCTGGTTGTGGCTGACCACCGGCATGGTGACGCGCGAGTGGGTCGCGGTGCACCGCCGCCACCACGCGCGCTGCGAGACGCCCGAGGACCCGCACAGCCCGCAGATACTCGGCTTGCGCAAGGTCCTCTGGGAGGGAGCAGAACTGTACCGCGCCGCCATCGTCGACCAGGAGATGGTCGAGCGCTACAGCCACGGCACGCCGGACGACTGGCTCGAGCGCCACGTCTACGGTCGCCTGCGCTGGCAGGGCGCGGGGCTGATGCTGATCATCGACGTGCTGTTGTTCGGCGTCGCAGGGGTCGCGGTCTGGGCGGTGCAGATGATCTGGATTCCGTTCTGGGCGGCCGGCGTGATCAACGGTGTCGGCCACTACCTGGGCTACCGCAACTTCGATTCGCCCGACGCGGCGACCAACATCTCGCCCTGGGGCATCCTGATCGGCGGCGAGGAACTGCACAACAACCACCACGCCTTCCCGAGTTCGGCCAAGCTTTCCGTGCGCTGGTGGGAGTTCGACATCGGCTGGATGTACATCCGGGCGCTGGTCTTGCTGCGCCTGGCCCGGGTGCGCAGGGTGGCGCGTCGCCCGATCATCGACGAGAGCAAGACGGTGGTCGACATGGACACGGTCAAGGCGGTCGTCACGCACCGCATGTTCGTGCTCGCCAGCTACGCCCGCGACGTGCTCAGGCCGGTGATGCGCAAGGAGTTGTGCGCCGACGAGGCGAGCTGCCGGCGCATGTATCGGCAGGCCGCCCGGCTGCTGGTGCGCGAACAGTCGCGGCTGGACGAGCGCAGCCGCGCCCGGGTCGCCAAGATCCTGCAGCAGAGCCAGGTGCTGGCGACGGTGCACAGCTACCGCAACCGACTGCAGGCGGTGTGGGAGCGTACCGCGACCTCGCAGGACGCCCTGTTGTCGGCCTTGCAGGATTGGTGCCGGCAGGCCGAGGCCACGGGCATCCAGGCGCTGGCGGACTTCTCCCGCAGCTTGCGCGGCTACCTGCCGGCGCCGCAGGCGGTCTGAACCGCCGTCGGGAGACGCCGCGGGCAAAAAGAAACCCGCCGAAAGGCGGGTTTCTGTTGGGTCACCGACCGGGCCGCAGACCGCTTACTTGATCTTGCCTTCCTTGTACATCACGTGCTGACGCACCACGGGATCGAATTTCTTGATCTCCATCTTGCCCGTCTGGTTCTTCTTGTTCTTGGTGGTGGTGTAGAAGTGCCCCGTGCCCGCTGTGGAGTTCAAACGGATTTTCTCTCGGATCGCCTTGGCCATGGTTCAGTTCCTCAGACTTTCTCGCCGCGGGCACGCATGTCCGCCAACACGGAGTCGATGCCCTTCTTGTCGATGATGCGCATGCCCTTGGTGGTCACCCGAAGGCGCACCCAGCGCTGCTCGCTCTCGACCCAGAAGCGATGGTAGTGAAGGTTCGGCAGGAAGCGCCGCTTGGTCTTGCGGTTGGAGTGGGACACGTTGTTCCCCGTCACCGGCCGCTTGCCTGTTACCTGGCACACTTTGGACATGGCTGAAGCCTCAACTCTGCTAACGCTGACGGCCCCACGCGGTGCGCGGGTCGCGGAAAGCCCGACTTTATACCAAACGCGCCGGCGGTCGGCAACCGCAGCGGCGCGGGGGCGCGCTAGCCCCCGGGTCCCTGGCCCAACAGGCCGAGTTCTGCCAGGGACGTGGCCTCCCCGTGTCCGACCACCAGGTGGTCGAGGACGCGCACGTCGATCAGGGCCAGGGCGGCGCCCAGGCGCTCGGTGATGCGCCGGTCGGCCTGGCTGGGCTCGCTGACGCCGGACGGGTGGTTGTGGGCCAGGATGAGTGCCGCGGCATTGTGCTGCAGCGCGCGGCGTACCACCTCGCGCGGGTGCACCTGGGCGCCGTCGATGGTGCCGCGAAACAGTTCTTCGTAGGCGATCACGCGGTGCCGGTTGTCGAGGAACAGGGCGGCGAAGACCTCGTAGGGGTGGTGCTGCAGGCGGGCGCGGAGGTAACGGCGGGTGTCGCCGGGGCTGGTCAGCGCTTCGCCCCGGGCCAATTGTTCGCCGAGGTGACGCTCGGCCATTTCGGTCGCGGCCTGAAGCAGCGCGAACTTGGCCGGCCCCAGGCCGGGTGCGGCGCAGAACGCCTGGCGATCGGCGCGCAGCAACGGCCCGAGCCCGCCGAAGGCCTGAAGCAGTTCGCGCGCCAGATCCACGGCACTCCTGCCCGGCACGCCGGTGCGCAGGAAGATCGCCAACAACTCCGCGTCGCTCAGCGCCCGCGGCCCCAGCGCCAGCAGGCGTTCGCGCGGGCGCTCGCCGCGCGGCCAGTCCTTGATCGCCATCGCTACCCCCTATCCCTGGACGGTGCCCGTGGTGCGCCGGCCAAGGGTGGTTTCCCACCCGCTTTTACCCCGACGCGCCGTCAGGTAATCTTCCGGCAGGCAGTCACTTATGACAAGCGATGACGACCGGATGCACGCAAACTCCCCCGCTCCCGCCCGCCGCGCAGGGCTCCCGCTGACCGGCGCATGACGGAGCCGCCCCGTTCGGCCGTGCGCGGACGCCGCGTTCTGCTCGGCGTCACCGCCGGCATCGCCGCCTACAAGGCCGCCGAGTTAGCCCGGCTGTTGATCAAGGCCGGCGCCGAGGTCCGCGTGGTCATGACCCCCTCGGCGGCCCGCTTCGTCGCGCCGCTGACCTTTCAGGCCCTCACCGGCGAGATGGTGCGCACCGCCCTGTTCGACGAGGCGCACGAGGCGGCGATGGGTCATATCGAACTGGCGCGTTGGGCGGACGTCGTGCTGGTGGCGCCGGCGAGCGCCGACTTCCTCGCCCGCTGCGCTGCCGGGATGGCCGACGACTTGCTCACCACCCTGTGCCTGGCCAGCGACGCCCCGCTGCTGGTGGCACCCGCCATGAATCGGACCATGTGGGCGCACCCCGCGACGGTGGACAACGTCGCCTTGCTGCGCCGGCGCGGCGTCGTCGTGCTGCCACCGGCGAGCGGCGAGCAGGCCTGCGGCGAGGTGGGTCCGGGGCGCCTGCCCGAGCCGCCGGAGCTGTTGGCGGTGCTGGCGGGCCGTCTCGGCGGGGGGCGACTGGGCGGGCTGCGGGCGGTGGTCACGGCCGGTCCGACCCGCGAGCCGCTGGACCCCGTGCGCTTCCTCGGCAACCGCAGTTCGGGGCGCATGGGCTACGCGGTCGCCCGCGCCCTAGCCGCCGCCGGTGCCGAGGTCGAGCTGGTCAGCGGCCCGGTGGCGCTGGACCCACCCGCGGGGGTGCGGCGGCGGAACGTGGAGAGCGCCCAGGAAATGCGCCGCGCGGTGTTCGAGGTGCTGCCGGGAGCCGATCTGTTCGTCGCCACTGCGGCGGTTGCCGATTATCGGCCCGCCGAGCCGGCGCCTGGAAAGATCAAGAAGCAGGCCGAGCGGCTGACCGTCGAACTGGTCAGAAACCCCGACATCCTCGCCGAAGTGGCGGCGCAGGAACCGCGACCGTTCATCGTCGGCTTCGCGGCCGAAACCGACGACCTGGCGTTCCACGCCGAGCACAAGCGGCGGGCGAAAGGATTGGACATGATTGCCGCCAACCTGGTTGGATCGGGCCGCCTCGGGTTCGACACCGGCGACAACTCGCTGTTGGTGCTCTGGGAGGGCGGCCGCGCGGACCTGCCGGTCCAGCCGAAGACCCGGCTGGCCGAACAACTGGTGGCCCTGATTGCCGAGCGTTTGCATGCACCGACTGCAGCTGAAGATTCTTGACCAGCGCCTGGGGGAAGACTTTCCCCTGCCGGACTATGCCACCGCAGGTTCGGCCGGCATGGACCTGCGCGCCATGCTCGAGCGGCCGCGGGAAATAGCCCCGGGCGAAACGCTGCTGCTCCCGACCGGCCTGGCGATTCACATCGGTGACCCGACCCTGGCAGCGGTGATACTGCCGCGCTCGGGGTTGGGGCACAAACACGGGATCGTACTGGGCAATCTGGTCGGACTGATCGATTCGGACTACCAGGGTCAGTTGTTCGTCTCGTGCTGGAATCGCGGCGAGCGCGCCTTTCGGATCGAGGTCGGCGAGCGCATCGCGCAGCTGGTGCTGGTGCCGGTGGTGCGCGCCGCGCTCGAGGTCGTGGACGACTTCACCGCTTCGGTTCGGGGCGCCGGCGGCTTCGGGCACTCCGGCCGTCACTGAGAGATCGGGAAACCCCATATCGTGTTGAGCAAAAAAGCTGCCGCGACACCCGAGGCCGCCCCGCCGCAGACCAAGGTCAGGGCCGGCGACCGCGGCACGCGGCTGCTGCGCTATTTCGTGCCGCTGGTGCTGCTGGCGATCCTCGTCCTGGTCGGTCTGGCGGTGCTGGGCGGGCGGACGATCCAGGTGGCCAAACAGGAGCAGGCCGAGCGGGGCGCCCGGCAGGCCGCCGAGGTGTTGGCCAGGGAGCTGGGCGAGACCGTCGCGGGCGCCCGGCGGCTGCTGCGCTACATGGCCGCGGAGCCGCGCGTGGCCGCGGTCCTGGAAGACTCGCCGAGCCAGCGCGAACAACTCGCCGAACGCCTGAGCGCCGCGGCGCCGCTGTTGCTGCAGGTCCGTCTGCTGCCGCGCGGTTGGGACGCGCCGGATCCCACCGGCGCGGCACCCTTCGGCTATGCCGGCGTCGATCTGGTGCGCCGCGTGCAGCGCGAGGGGCGGGCGCCGGCGGAGGCGCACCAGCTCAAGTCGCCGCATCCCTACGTCGCGGTGGCCGAGGCGGTCGGCGGCCAGGAGGTGCGCGGTGTCCTGTTTGGCGCTCTGCCGCTGGCGCAGCTGGAACGTCCGCTGCTCGATCTGCCTGCCACGGCCGGCCGGTTCTGGCTGACCCAGGACGTCGGCGGCGACCTGGTGACGGTCGGCGGGGACGCCGGCGCCGAGGCGCCCGAGGGCCGGGTGGCGATCGCCGACACCACGCTCGAGGTCGCCTACCGCACCGCCGCCTCCGGCGCGCTCGACACCGCCAGCTTGACCTTGTTGGGCGCGGCGGCGCTGGCGATCGCCCTGGTCGTCGGGGTCGCGGTCCTGCAGGCCCGTCGGCTCGGCACCGACCTGCGGGCCGACATGGGTGCAGTCGTGACCTTGGGCGAAGCCATCCTGAAGCGCGAGTCGGGTGCGCCGCCCGACGTAAGGGTGCGCGCCAGCGCCGATGCGCTGCTGTTGCTCGCGGAATACGCCAAGCAGGCCCGAGTGGCGGAATCAAATGGCCCGGGGGGGCAAGCCAAGGCCCCCGTTCAGAGCGCTCCGGGCCCGGCGGCCGCCGCGTTCGGGCAGAAGGACGACGCGATGGTCGTCGAGGAAGTGGAGGAGCCGCCCGCATCGGGCAAGGAAGCGGCAACGGATGCCGACGCCGAGGGCGCAGAGAACCGCGGCATGCCCCGTCGGGTGTTTCGCGCCTACGACATCCGCGGCCGGGCGGACAGCGATTTCGACGAGCACGGCGTCAAACTGCTCGGTCGGGCGCTGGGGACCCTGGTCAAGGAGCAAGGCGGCAACCAGGTGGCCGTTGCTCGCGACGTGCGCATATCGAGCCGCGAGCTGGCCGCGGCGCTCGTCGACGGCCTGGTGACCGCCGGCTGCGACGTGATCGACCTTGGCCAGGTGCCCACGCCGGTGCTGTATTTCGCCCGCTACTCGCTGGAGGTGGATGCGGGCGTGATGGTGACCGGCAGTCACAATCCACCCGAGTACAACGGCTTCAAGATCATGCTCGGCGACGAGGTGCTGGCCGGCAAGGCGCTGCGCGGCCTGTACGAGCGCCTGTCCAGTGGCAGCATGGCCGGCGGCGCCGGCACCGTCCGCGAGCAGGACCTCGGCACCGCCTACCTCGAGTACATCCTCGGCGACGTCGCCCTGAGCCGGGAATTCAAGCTGGTCCTGGACGCGGGCAACGGCGTCGCCGGTGATCTCGCCGTGCGCCTGTTCGAGGGGCTGGGTTGCGAGGTGGTGGCGTTGCACTGCCAGCCCGACGGCCGTTTCCCCAATCACCACCCCGATCCGGGCCGGCCCGAGAACCTCCAGGACCTGATCGAGGAGGTGCGTGCCAACCGGGCCGATCTGGGCATCGCGTTCGACGGCGACGGCGACCGCCTCGGGGTCGTCGATGCCGACGGCAACCCGGTGGTGCCCGACCGGGTACTGATGCTGCTGGCGGCCGACGTGCTGGTCCGCCACCCCGGGGCGGACATCTTGTACGACGTCAAGAGTTCGCGGCACCTCGCCGGCTTCATCCTCGCCAACGGTGGCCGCCCGATCATGTGGCGCTCGGGGCACGCGCGCATGAAGGCCAAGCTGCGCCAGACCGGGGGGCTGCTGGCCGGCGAATTCGCCGGTCACTACTTCATCAAGGAACGCTGGTTCGGTTTCGACGACGCCCTGTACGCGGCCGCCCGCCTGCTGGAGGTCCTGTCCGCCGACCCGCGCGAGCCGGCCGAGATATTTGCCGAGCTGCCCGCCAGCCCCGGCACGCCGGAGCTGCTGCTGCGGCTCGCGGAGGGCCACAGCCTGGTGCTGATGCACAAGCTTGCGGAGCAGGCGGCCTTCACGGAGGCCAAGCTGATCGACCTCGACGGCCTACGCGTCGAGTTCGCCGACGGCTGGGGCCTGGTGCGGCCCTCGAACACCGAACCGGCGCTGACCTTCCGTTTCGAGGGCGACAACCCCGAGGCCATCACGCGTATCCAGGGTGCGTTCAGGGACTGGTTGCACGGCGTCGACAGCTCCTTGGAGCTACCCTTCTGACACGTGCGCACGCTCAACCTGCGCGAGGAAGACCGAGTATGAGCCTGACGCCTGCAGTGGCGAAGAATGTCGCCCACGTGTTGACCGAGGCGATGCCGTACATCCAGCGTTTCGGCGGTAAGACCGTGGTCATCAAGTACGGCGGCAACGCCATGGTCGACGACGAGCTCAAGGACAGCTTCGCGCGCGACATCGTGCTCATGAAACTGGTCGGCATCAACCCGGTGGTCGTGCACGGCGGCGGGCCGCAGATCGGGCAGCTGCTGGCAAGACTCGGCAAGGAGAGCGAGTTCGTGCAGGGC
Source organism: Gammaproteobacteria bacterium (assembly GCA_037382265.1). Taxonomy (GTDB): domain Bacteria; phylum Pseudomonadota; class Gammaproteobacteria; order Chromatiales; family Chromatiaceae; genus JARRQB01. Next base: position 7,659 of record JARRQB010000012.1, read on the forward strand.
ATGCGGGTCACGGACGCCGAGACCATGGACGTGGTCGAGATGGTGCTCGGCGGGCTGGTCAACAAGGAAATCGTCAATCTGATCAATCGGCACGGTGGTTCGGCGGTGGGCCTGACGGGCAAGGACGGCGACCTGATCCGGGCGCGGAAGATGGTGCTCACGCGCGACGCTTCCGAGCATCTGGCACCCGAGATCGTCGACATCGGCCACGTCGGTGAAGTCGCGAGCATCGACGCCGCGGTGGTCGACATGCTGCTGCACGGCGACTTCATTCCGGTGGTGGCGCCCATCGGTGTCGGCGACGACGGTCGCAGCTACAACATCAACGCCGACCTGGTGGCCGGCAAGATGGCCGAGGTACTGCAGGCGGAGAAGCTCATCCTGCTGACCAACACGGCCGGTCTGCTGGACAAGCAGGGTAGCCTGCTCACCGGGCTGACCCTGGAGCGTGTCGACGAACTGATCGCCGACGGCACCATCACTGGCGGCATGCTGCCGAAGATCGCCTGCGCACTGGACGCGGTGAAGGGCGGGGTCAACGCGGCACACATCATCGACGGCCGCGTGCAGCATGCCGTCATGGTCGAGCTGTTCACCGACGAGGGGGTCGGTACGCTGATCCGGCGCCGCTGAGATGCCCCGGCCGAGCCGCAAACAGGCGATCCTCGAGGCGCTGGCGCGCGAGCTGGAGTCGAACCCGGGCGAGCGCATCACCACGGCCGGGCTGGCCCGGGCGGTAGGGGTCTCCGAGGCGGCGCTGTACCGTCACTTCCCCAGCAAGGCGCGCATCTTCGAAGGCCTGATCGCCTTCGCCGAGGACGGCGTGTTCTCGCGCGTCAACCAGATCCTCGAGGATGAGCGGCACACGCGGCTGCGCTGCGGCCGCATCTTGTACCTGCTGCTCGGCTTTGCCGAACACAACCCGGGAATCGCCCGGGTCCTGCTGGGGGACGCGATCGTGGGCGAACGCGAGCGCTTGCACGAGCGCGTCGAACGGTTCTTCGACCGGGTGACCACCCAGTTGCGGCAGGTGCTGCGCGAAGCCGAGCTACGGCGCGACGTGCGGCTGCGGGTGAGTGCGGAGGTGGGGGCCGCGCTGCTGACGGCCTACATCGAAGGCCGCATGCACCAGTTCCTGCGCAGTCGTTTTCGTGCGTCTCCGCTGGCCGATTGGGACTCCGCCTGGCTCGCCCTGCAAGCGGCCCTGTTCGACGCGGAGCCGGCGCTCAGTCCGACGTCTGCAACGCCGCCCGGAAGCCCCGCCGAATCTGCCTGACCTGCTCGCCGGCGCAGAATTCCCGACAGTAAGTGGTCTCGCGGCACTGCACGTCGAGGAAGATGCTGCCCGCACCTTCCTTGCCGGGGATGCGCGACACGGTCAGGCTCACGTCTTGGTCGGCGGCGGGCGCGGCGTACATGTAGATGCGGTCGCCGTTGACCTGCAGCTCGGTGGTGGCGTTGGCGGCCGCGTAGCCACGGGCCCGCTCCCAGAACCGTTCGCACTCGGCAGCGTTCGCGCAGGCCACCAGCTCCTCGACTTTCGCCACCTGGGTGGTCTCGGCCTGTTCACGCTGCGTCGGTGCGCCCGGGCTCAGCGAGCTGAGGGTGCGGAAGCGCTTCAGGTCGCGGTCGAAGCGGGCGTTGAGCGCGAGTTTTTCCTGCTCGCGCTGCACGATGTAGTCGTAGTTGCGCTCGATCTGGGCGCGGGTCTCTGACAAGTTCGCCTGCAGCTTCGGGTTGACCTTCTCGCCCTTGCGCTCGGTGCGTGCGGCCGAGGCCTGCATCTCGGCCAGGCGCGCCTTCAGGCGCTTGATGTTGTTCTGGGCAAGGCTGATCTGCGCGTTCACGGCTGCCAGCTTGCCCTGGCGGGCGAGCTCCAGGTCCTCCTCCGACCGGAAGGTCTTGAGCAGCACCTCGTCGCGCGCACGCTGTTCCTCGAGAATGCGTTGCTGCTCGCTCCGCAGCCTGGCCAGTTCCTGCTCGCGAGCGATCTCCTCGGCGGTCTTGGCGCGCTCGAGGTGCTCGACCGCCATGCCCTGGGTGTTGAGCCGGTCGTGGGCCTGCTCCACGTGTTCCGGGGGCACCCGGTCGGAGTAGTGAACCCGGCCCTCGGCATCGGTCCAGCGGTACAGCTTGCCCGCTTCGAGCGACCCGGCCAGCAGCAGGCCGATCAACAGGGCGCCGAGCAGCCGCGCGGCGGGGAAGGTTTCGGAATGGAGTCTAGGGGTCGGCATGGCACTATAGTCGGAGTGCAACAGCCTCTGGCCGCCGCGTGTTGGAACAAGTCACCCTGTTTGCGATTTCGCTGGTCGCCAACGCGTTCTCCGCCTTCTCCGGCGGCGGCGCAGGGCTGATCCAGCTGCCGGCGCTGATCTTCCTCGGTCTGCCGTTCGGCGTCGCCCTCGCCACCCACCGCATCGCCTCGGAGGCGCTCGGCCTGGGCGCAACCGTTCGCCACCTGCGCGAAGGTCGCCTGGAACGTCGTTTTACCATCAATGTCCTCGCCTGGGGGCTGCCCGGGGTGGTCATCGGCGCCAGCGTCATCCTCGAGGTCCCCGGTCGCAGCGCCGAGATTGCCCTGGGCTCGCTCATCCTGGGCCTCGGCCTGTACTCCGCGCTGCGCCGTGAACTGGGACAGGTGTACCGGCCGTCGCACCGCGACCGGCGCGGCCTGCTGCTCGGCGGCCTCGGTGTGTTCGGTATCGGCCTGCTCAACGGATCTTTGAGTGCCGGTACCGGTCTGTTCCTCACGCTATGGCTGATCCGCTGGTACGGCTTTGACTATCAGCGGGCGGTCGCCCACACCCTGGTGTTGGTGGGACTGTTCTGGAACGGCATCGGCGCCCTCACCCTGGGTCTGCTCGGCGAGGTGCACTGGGCCTGGCT
>JARRQB010000013.1:0-10389 GCA_037382265.1 Gammaproteobacteria bacterium
TCGACGCACAGCACCACGCTGCGTTCGCGCTCCTCGCGGTAGACCTTGAGGTGCGGCTCGTTGGTACGCGCCGTCACCTTCCAGTCCATGTTGCGGATGTCGTCGCCTTCCCGGTACTCGCGCACCTCCTCGAAATTCAGGCCCTGACCCCGGAATACCGAGGCATAGATGCCGGCGAAGGTAGTGTTGACCAGGTGGTGAGACGGCAGACCGAGCGTGTGGGCCTGGTGTCGGAGTTCCAGCAGTTCGTCGAGGCGGGGGTAAGGCGTTTCGCTCACGGGATCGCGACCAACTCCAGCAGGCGGGCAATGAAGTCGTCGGTGGTCACGCCCTCCGCCTCGGCCTCGTAATTGAGCAGCAGGCGGTGCCGCAGGATTTCCGGCGCAACGCCCTGGATGTGCTCGGGGCCGACGTACTCGTCGCCCGCCAGCCAGGCGGCAGCGCGTGCGCAGCGCGCCAGCGCGATGGAGGCGCGCGGCGAGGCGCCGAAGCGTGCCCAGCGGCCCAGGTCGGCGTCGTAAGCGGCGGCGTTGCGGGTCGCCTGTACCAGGTCGACGATGTAGCGGTTCAGCTTGGGGTCGAGGTAGTGGGCGGCGATCGCCTGGCGCATTGCCGCCAGTGTCGCCTTGCTCAGCACCGAGGCGGGCGGCGCGAGGGCCGCCTTCTGCCGGGCGTTGTCCAGATCGAGGATCTTGAGTTCCTCGTCGCGGCTGGGGTACTCGACCCGTACCAGCATCAGGAAGCGGTCGAGTTGAGCCTCGGGCAGGTGATAGGTGCCTTCCTGTTCGATCGGGTTCTGGGTGGCCAGCACCATGAACAGCTCGGGCAACTGATAGGTGCTCTGCCCCACGGTGATGTGCCGTTCGGCCATGGCCTCGAGCAGTGCGGACTGCACCTTGGCCGGGGCGCGGTTGACCTCGTCGGCCAACAGGATGTTGTGGAACAGGGGGCCGGGGCGGAACTCGAACTCGCCGCGCTCGTGGCGGTAGATGTCGGTGCCGACCAGGTCCGAGGGCAGCAGGTCGGGCGTGAACTGGATGCGGTGGAAGTCGCCCTCGACGGCCTCGGACAGGGCGTTGACCGCCGTGGTCTTGGCCAGTCCGGGCAGTCCCTCCACCAGCATGTGGCCGTCGCTCAACAGGCAGACTAGCATGCTGTCGACGAGCTTGCGCTGGCCGATGACGCGCGAGGCGATGTGCTCACGCACCGGTGTGAGTTCGTTGGTGTTCACCATGTGGCGGTGTCTCTTGTGTTTGTTGTCGGGTCGCGGTCGCGGCGCTCCGGGTCCACGGCAGTGCCCGCTTCGAGGCGCCCGAGCGGCGCGCGGGTTCTCCTTGTGTTTGCGGCAGTTTGTGTGGTTTTGCGATCCGGTGCAACCGGCCCGGATTTATGTCGCGATCAATTCCCGCGCAGGTGGGCCAAGACCTCCCCGGCGCGGCCGCTCACGCGGATGCGCTCGGCGTTGCGGGCAATTTGGTAGTCGTACATGGGGTCGTAGTAGTCCACCAGCAGGCGCTCGATCCAGTCGCGGTGGCGCGCCAGATCGCCGTGTGCGCGCTGGCGGGCGAGGGCGTCCTCCAGCACGCCGCGCAGCGCCTGGTGACGAACCCCGCCCAGGCGCCTGCGGACGCGGTCGAGGCTGCCGAGCAGGCCGTCCGCCCAGGTCTCGAAACCGGTCTCTTCGCCGTGCAGCGCGCGGTGTTCGGCGAGGGAATCGATCACGTATTCCCGCAGGGTGTTTTCCACGCGTTCCTGCAACGTCGCCTCCAACACGACCAGCGGTGCGGCCTTCAGCCGCTGGTAGAGGCGCTCGGGCAGGTGGCGCGAACCGATGTGCTTGCTCTCGTCTTCGACCACCAGCGGCGGGTTCCCGCCGGCTCGGTGCTTGAGCAGGGCGATCGCCAGGCGGTTTTCGAAATCGATCTGGGTTGGCTGGGGTGTGGCATGGCGGCCGAAGGCCGAGCCTCTGTGCCAGGCCAACCCCTCGAGGTCGAGGGTGTGTTCGAGCCGGGCTAACAGCAGGGTCTTGCCGACGCCGGTGCGCCCGCCGAGCACGATGGGCTCGATCGCCTCGATCCCGGTGGCCAGTTCGTTCAACAGAAAGCGGCGCAGAGCCTTGTAGCCGCCCTTCACCCGAGGCATCCGCACGCCGGCGTGTTCGTGCAGCCAGGCCTGGCTGATCTGCGAACGCATGCCGCCGCGAAAGCAGTAGAGGACCGCGTCGGGGTGGCGCGCGGCGAACTGTTGCCAGGCCGCGATCCGCTGGGTTCGGCGCGCGCCGCTGACCAGCCGCCCCCCGAGTTCGACCGCCGCTTCCTGCCCGGCCTCCTTGTAGCGTATCCCGATCAGGTGGCGCTCTTCGTCGTCCACCAGCGGCAGGTTCTCTGCGCAGGGAAAGGCGCCTGCGGCGAACTCCACCGACGCGCGCACGTCGAGCAGGGGGACGTCGTGCAGAAACAGCTCCCGGAAGTTCTCGACTTGTGACAGTTCGTCGGTCATGGCCAGGCCGGCTACTATAGCACCCCGTCAGACCGCGACCGGGTCCCGCATGCCGCCGTCCGCCCACCTCGACAACCCGGATCCCGCGCGTCGCTTCGGTGGCGTGAGGCGCCTGTACGGCGAGGCCGCGGTGCGGCGCTTCGCGCAGGCGCGGGTGTGCGTGGTCGGCGTGGGCGGCGTGGGCTCGTGGGCGGTCGAGGCGCTCGCCCGTTCGGGCATCGGTACGCTGGTCTTGATCGATCTCGACCACGTTGCCGAGTCCAACATTAACCGCCAGTTACCCGCGCTCGACAGCACGCTCGGCAAGGCCAAGGTGCAGGTGCTGCGCGCGCGCGTCGCCGACATCAACCCCGCCTGCCGGGTCGAGGCGATCGAGGACTTCGTCGCCGAGGACAATCTGGGGCGGCTCCTGGTCGCGCCCCTGCATGGAGTGGTCGACTGCATCGACGGGCATCGTGTCAAGGCGGCGCTCATCGCCCACTGCCGCCGCCTGAAGCTGCCGCTGGTGACCTGCGGCGGGGCGGGGGGGCGCACCGACCCGACGCGGGTGCGGGTAAGCGATCTGAGCCGCACCGCGCAGGACCCGCTGCTCGCGCGCGTGCGCAAGGCGTTGCGCCAGCGTTATGGCTTCCCGGCCAACCCGCAACGCCGTTTCGGGGTGCCGACGGTGTGGTCCGACGAGCCGGTCATCGCACCCGGCCGCGCTGTCGGCGGTGCGGGCCTGCACTGCGGCGGACTGGGGTCGGTGATGCCCGTGACGGCGACCTTCGGTATGGTCTGCGCCGCCGAGCTGCTGCGCCGCCTGGCGGGGCGTGCGGCACCATAGGCCGTCGGGGTAACCAGGGAGCCAGGTTGCCGTCCGCGGTCGTTGTTCACGGCTCGCCGGGCGCACGCGTCGCCGTCGAGCGCTTGCTGAGGCGTCTCGGCGGTCCGAGCGGTGTCGGGCCGTGTGCTGTCAGGCCGGTTCGTCGGGGATGAGCAGACTCTCGAGGCGGGCGATCGCATCCTTCAATTGGAGCTTGCGCTTTTTCATGCGTTGCAGGCGCATGGGGTCGACGTAAGGGGCCTCCGACAGGTGCGTGATGGCATCGTCCAGATCGCGATGCTCCTGGCGCAATTCGAGCAGACGGGCCTGGTAGACGCTGATCTGGTCGTTGTCGAGATACACGGATGCGGCAAGGCCTCTCCAGTGGGGCGGATAATTCTGGCAGACCGCGCGCCGCGGCGTACAGCAGATTTCCGCCTCGGGAAGCCGCGAATCAGGCGTCTAATACCGCCCGGCGTGCCTCACAGGGCCTGGATCCGGGCGGCCTGGCCGGTGAGATTCTCGAGCGCCGCGCGCAGGCCCTCGAGTTTCGCCCGTTCCTTGACGACGACCGCCTCGGGCGCCTTGTCGACGAACTTCGGGTTGGCCAGTTTGTTTTGCGCGCGTTCGAGCTCGCCGCTGACTTTGCCGATCTCCTTGTCCAGCCGCTTGAGTTCGGCGTCCTTGTCGATCAGGCCGGCCAGCGGGATCAGCACCTTCATCTTGCCGACCAGGGCGATGGCGGCCTCGGGGCCTTCCTCGCCGGTCGCCAGCGCCGTCACCGAATCGGTGCGGGCGAGAAAGTCGAGGTAGGGGCGGGCGGTGGCGGCCCACGCCAGGTCTTGCGGCGAGGCGTTGGCCAACACCACCGGCACCGGCTTCCCCGGGGCAATGCCCATCTCGCCTTTGATCTTGCGCACGCCCAGGATGAATTGCATCACCCATTCCATCTCCGCCGTCGCCCGAGCGTCGACCAGTGCCGGGTCGGCGGCGGGATAGTCCTGGTGCATGACGGTCGCGCCATGGCGCCCGGCCAGTGGGGCGACCTGCTGCCAGATCTCCTCGGTGATGAACGGCATGATCGGGTGGGTCAGGCGCAGCAGGGCCTCGAGCACCTGCACCAGGGTCCTGCGGGTACCACGCAGGGCCTCGGCCGAGGACCCCGGATCGTTGAGCACCGGCTTGGTCAGTTCGAGATACCAGTCACAGTACTGGTTCCAGGTAAACTCGTAGATCGCCTGGGCGGCGTGGTCGAACCGGTAGCCGTCCAGCGCCGAGGTCACGTCGGCCACGGTCTGCTGCAGCCGCGAGAGGATCCAGCGGTCGGCCGCCGCCAGGGTCACCGCCCCGCCGGCTGCGCCGCAGTCCCGGCCTGCCGTGTTCATCAGCACGAACCGCGCCGCATTCCACAGCTTGTTGCAGAAGTTGCGGTAGCCCTCGATGCGGCCCAGGTCGAAGTTGATGTCCCGACCGGTCGAGGCCAGCGCCGCGAAGGTGAAGCGCAGGGCGTCGGTACCGAAGCTCGGGATGCCGTCGGGAAAGTCCCGGCGAGTCTGCCTGGCGATTTGTTCCGCGAGGTGCGGCTGCATCATGCCGCGGGTCCGCTTTTCGACCAGTGCCTCGAGCGCGATGCCGTCGATCAGGTCGATCGGGTCGAGCACGTTGCCCTTGGACTTCGACATTTTGTTGCCGTGGGCGTCGCGCACCAGGCCGTGGATATAGACTTCGCGGAAGGGCACGTCGCCCATGAATTTCATGCCCATCATGATCATGCGGGCGACCCAGAAGAAGATGATGTCGAAGCCGGTGACCAGGACGTTGGTCGGATAGAAGGACTTCAGCCGGTCGGTCGGTTCCGGCCAGCCGAGGGTCGAAAACGGCCACAGCGCCGAACTGAACCAGGTGTCGAGCACGTCCTCGTCCTGGCGTAGTGGGTAGTCGGCGGCCAGCTCGTGCCGTTCGCGCACTTCCGCCTCCGAGCGGCCGACGTAGACGTTTCCCTCTTCGTCGTACCAGGCCGGGATACGGTGGCCCCACCAAATCTGTCGGCTGATACACCAGTCCTGGATGTTGCGCATCCACTCGAAGTAGGTGTTCTTCCAATTGTCCGGCACGAAGCGGATGCGACCGTCGTCGACCGCCTTGACGGCCGGCCTGGCCAGCGGCGTGATTTTCACGTACCACTGGTCTGTGAGGTACGGCTCGATCACCGCGCCGGAGCGGTCGCCGCGCGGTACCATCAGGCGGTGGTCTTGGATCTTCTCCAGCAGACCACGGGCCTCCAGGTCGGCCACGATGCGCTCGCGGGCCTCGAAGCGGTCCAGACCGACGTAGGCGGCGGGCAGCAGCGGTCCTTCGGCCGCGTCGTTGGCGCGGATCGCCGCGTCCGGCGTGAAGATGTTGATCAGGCCGCCGTGCGGCTGGCCGGCGATACTGTTTTCGTCGCGATGACGCTGCCAGACCGCGTAGTCGTTGAAATCGTGCGCTGGCGTGATCTTGACGCAACCGGTACCGAATTCCGGGTCCACGTACTCGTCGGCAATGATCGGTATCCGGCGCCCGGTGAGCGGCAGCTCGACCAGTTCGCCGATCAGGTGGGCGTAGCGCTCGTCGCCGGGGTGCACGGCCACGGCACAGTCGCCCAACATGGTCTCCGGCCGCGTGGTGGCGACGATCAGGTATCCCTGCCCGTTACTCAGCGGATAGCGCATGTGCCACATGGAGCCCGCTTCCTCGTCCGACAGCACCTCCAGGTCGGAGACGGCGGTGTGCAGCTTGGGGTCCCAGTTGACCAGGCGCTTGCCGCGATAGATCAGGCCCTCCTCGTAAAGCCGCACGAAGACCTCGCGCACCGCGTTAGACAGCCCCTCGTCCATGGTGAACCGTTCGTGGGTCCAGTCGAGCGAGGAACCCAGCCGACGCAACTGCCGGGTGATGGTACCGCCCGATTCGGCCTTCCACTCCCACACCCGCTCGACGAAGGCTTCGCGGCCGAGGTCGTGTCGCGTCTTGCCCTCCGCCTCCAGCTGGCGCTCCACCACCATCTGTGTGGCGATGCCGGCGTGGTCCGTGCCGGGCTGCCACAGCGTCGGCCGCCCACGCATGCGCTGGAAGCGGATCAGGCTGTCCATGACGGTGTTGTTGAAGCCGTGCCCCATGTGCAGGCTGCCGGTCACGTTGGGCGGCGGAATCATGATGCAGTAGGGGTCCTTGTCGCCACCGCGGGGCGCGAAGTAGCCGGCTTCCTCCCAGGTGCGATACCAGCGTTGCTCGATGGCGTGAGGGTCGTATGTCTTGTCCATGGTCGGGTTGGGGCGCTGCGGATCAGGGGAGAACACCAAGGCGCGCAGTATACCGCCCGTGGCGTCGGGGGTCGCGCATCGGCGGCGCCTCCGCGCGGCCTGCCGCCGGCCTGCCGTCGGTCCTTATCGGGTGTATCATCGGTGCCGGCGCGGGCGCCGGCCCGCGGCCTCCAAAGCAAGGGACACAACCATCGTAACGCCAAGAATCATCCCCCGCGCGGAGCATGTCATCTCCAGGGCCAACATCTCCGAGAACGCGCTTAAGGTCCTCTACCGACTGAAGAACGCCGGGTTCCATGCCCACCTGGTCGGTGGCGGGGTGCGTGATCTCCTGCTCGGGCGCGAGCCCAAGGATTTTGACGTGGCCACCGACGCGCGACCCGAGCAGGTGCGCGAGGTGTTTCGCAACTGCCGTCTCATCGGCCGTCGCTTCCGCCTCGCTCACGTGCACTTCGGCCGGGAGATCATCGAGGTCGCGACGTTTCGCAGTCGCCACGACGGCGGTGGCGAGGGCAGTCAGAACGAGGAAGGCATGCTGCTGCGCGACAACGTCTACGGCAGCATTGAGGACGATGCCCTGCGCCGGGACTTCTCGGTCAACGCGCTCTACTACAACATCGACGACTTTTCGGTGATCGACTACGCCGACGGCATGCAAGATCTGCAGGCCGGCGTGCTGCGGCTGCTCGGCGACCCCGAGGAGCGCTACCGCGAGGACCCAGTGCGGATGTTGCGCGCGGCGCGCTTCGCGGCCAAGCTGGGCTTCATTCTCGACCCTGCCACGGAGACGCCGATCGGTGCGCTCGCGTCGATGCTGTCCGCGGTGCCGCCGGCGCGGCTGTTCGAGGAGGTGCTCAAGCTGTTTCTCGGCGGCACGGCCGTGGCGTCGTTCGAGAAGTTGCGCCACTTCGGCCTGTTCGGCGAGCTCTTTCCGCAGACCGAGCAGGCGCTGGCGCGCGAAGAGCACGCCTTTCCGCTCACCCTGGTGCTCAGGGGGCTGGAGAACACCGACGCCAGGGTTGCCGAGGGCAAGCCCGTGACCCCGGCCTTCCTGTTCGCCGTACTCTTGTGGGAGCCAGTGCGCCTGCGCGCGCAGGCGCTGCAGGCGGGCGGCTTGGCGGAGTCTCCGGCGTTGGTGCAGGCATCCGCGGAGATTATCGACGCGCAGTGCGGCACGGTCGCCATCCCGCGGCGTTTCAGCACACCGATGCGCGAGATCTGGACCATGCAGCCGCGCTTCGGCTTCACGGCCGGCAAGCGCGTGCAGCGCACGCTGACGCACCCGCGTTTCCGTGCCGCCTACGACTTTCTGCTGCTGCGTTCGGCCGCCGGCGAGGCGGATCCCGAACAGGCAGCCTGGTGGACGCGACGCCAGGAGGAGGATGCCGGCGCGCCGCCGCCAGAGCGCCAGGCGGCCGCGCCGCGCCGGCGCCGGCGGCGTCCCCGCCGCGGACCACGGCATGCCCGGCCCGATAAATGACCCACACGGCCTACGTGGGCCTCGGCAGCAACCTCGACGACCCGCGCCGCCAGGTCGAATACGGGCTGCGGGAACTCGACGGTCTGGCCGCCACCCGCGTACTGAGCCGTTCTTCGCTCTACCGGTCCGACCCGATCGGCCCCGTCGGCCAGCCACCCTACATCAACGCCGTGGCGGCACTGGCAACCGGACTGTCCCCTGGCGACCTGCTCGCCGAACTGCAGCGTCTGGAGCGGGCGCACGGCCGGGTGCGCTCGGTGCGCTGGGGGCCGCGCACCCTCGATCTGGACATCCTGTTGTTCGACGACCTGGTCATGGTTACGCCTGACCTGGAGATCCCGCACCGCGAGCTGGCACGTCGCGCCTTCGTGCTGGTGCCCCTGGCGGAGCTTGCGCCCAATCTCGAACTGCCCGGACTGGGACCCTTGCGAACCCTGCTGCACGGGTGTGAAAGCGCCGGACTGGAGCGCCTCCCGAGACCGGTGCGGGAAGGCGCCGCTTCGTCGTGGTCGAGGGGCCTATCGGGCTGGGCAAAACAAGCCTGGCGCGGCGCCTGGCCGAGCGGTTGGACAGCGCGCTGCTGCTCGAGCAGGCCGAGGAGAACCCGTTCCTCGAGCGCTTCTACGCCGAGCCGCGCAGCGCGGCCTTTCCGGCGCAGTTGTACTTCCTATTCCAGCGTAGCCGCCAACTCGAGGCGCTGCGGCAGCGCGACCTGTTTCGCGACGCGCTGATCGCCGATTTCATGTTCGACAAGGATCGCCTGTTCGCCCGCCTCAACCTCGACGAGGCCGAACTCGACCTGTACGACCAGGTCTATCGGCGGTTGGCAGTGGGCGCGCCGACGCCGGACCTGGTGGTCTACCTGCAGGCGCCGCCGGATGTGCTGATGACGCGCATCCGCCGTCGCGGCCGCCCCGGCGAACACCGGATCGACCTGGACTACCTGCGGCGCCTGTCTGACGCCTACCTGGAGTTCTTTTATCATTTCGATGCGGCGCCCTTGCTGATCGTGAACGCGGCGCAGATCAACCCGGTCGACAGCGACGAGGATTTCGACGTGCTGATGCGGCGCATCGAGACGGTCGAGGCGGGCAAACACTACTTCAACCCGGTGCCGCTCGGGTTGGACTGAACCGAGGGAAGGCCGCCGATGGCGAGGGTCACGATCACCACCCTGATGAACATGAAGCAGGCGGGCGAGAAGATCGCCATGCTCACCAGCTACGACGCCAGCTTCACGACCCTGGCGGAGCACGCAGGCGTGGACGCCCTGCTGGTCGGCGATTCCCTGGGCATGGTGGTCCAGGGGCGCGAGAGCACGCTGCCGGTCAGCGTCGACGACATGGTCTACCACACCGCCAACGTGACGCGGGCGTGTCGCCGTGCGCTGGTCGTGTCCGACATGCCCTTCATGAGCCACGGCACGCCGACACAGGCCCTGCAAACGGCCGGCCGGCTCATGAAGGAGGGCGGGGCCCACATGGTCAAGATCGAGGGCGGCGCGCCGCAGGTCGAGACGGTGCGCCACCTCACCGAGCGCGCGGTGCCCGTGTGCGCCCACCTGGGCCTGTTGCCGCAATCCATCCATCAGCTGGGCGGTTATCGGGTGCAGGGGCGCGACGACGTGTCGGCCGCGCGCCTGCTGGCCGATGCGCAGGCGCTGCAGGCGGCCGGCGCCCAGTTGCTGGTCGTCGAGTGCGTGCCGTCGCGGCTGGCCACCGAACTGACCGCAGCGTTGGACATCCCGGTGATCGGCATCGGTGCCGGGCCCGCCTGCGACGGCCAGGTCCTCGTCGTCTACGACATGCTCGGTATCACGCCGGGCAAACGCCCCAGTTTCACGCGCGATTTCCTCGCCGGTGCCGGCGAGGTGCCCGCGGCGCTCGAGGCCTATGTGCGGGCAGTGCGCGACGGCAGCTTCCCGGCAGCGGAGCACGGCTTCGCATGAAGACCCTCGTCGCGGTCGAGGACCTGCGGGCGACGGTTGCCGGGTGGCGCCGCGTCGGCGAGCGTGTCGCCTTCGTGCCCACCATGGGCAACCTGCACGCCGGCCACTTGGCGCTGGTCGGCGAGGCACGCGAGTCGGCCGACCGGGTGGTGGTGAGCATCTTCGTCAACCCCATGCAGTTCGGCGCCGGAGAGGACTTCGACACCTACCCGCGCACCTTCGGCGAGGACAGCGCGCGGCTCCAGGCCGCCGGCGTCGACCTGCTGTTTGCGCCGAGCGTCGGCACCGTGTACCGGCGAGCGGAGGCCGAGCGCACCAGGGTTGAGGTGCCGTGCCTGTCCGACGACCTGTGCGG
>JARRQB010000014.1:0-10380 GCA_037382265.1 Gammaproteobacteria bacterium
CAACCCCAGCTTCAGCATCAGGTCGGCGACGAACCAGCCGCTTTCGTGGCCGCCGCGGATGTGCTGGTTCAGGCGTTCGAGGAGCAGTTCCTGAGTCGGGCGGGCGTCGCCGTCGCGGGCCTTTTGCAGCAGAAAGCCGACGTGCTCGTGAGCGTAGGAGTCGGCGGTACCGGCTTCCGCAGTCGGGTGCTCCAGGGCGCCGCGTTGGGCGTCGCGCATGTGCGCACGCAGACGCTCGGCCAGGCACTGCTCGCGGCCCAAGGCGCGGGCGCGCCAACCGGCATGCGCCGTGGCGAGGACGAAGCCGGCGAGGATCAACAGCGACAGGCGGCTGCGATCGGTCTCGATCAGGATGCCGAGCAGCCCCGATTGCCAGAGCACAAACAGGCCGAAGGCCAACAGGCCGGCGACCAGCAGCCACTGGTGCAGACAGCGGTAGGCGGTGGCGCAATCAGCCTGCGGGCGGGGCATCGGCGGGGCTCGGGTCGTTCGTCTTTCGGTCGGCGCCCGCGCAACGGGTGCTGCGGGGCGTGCGCGTCACATCGTGGTCAGGCAAGCCAACCCCATAATCATAACGCAGCGACCCGGCTATTCTCCCCGACAGGAGAGGTGGCAATCCCTTGCCGGTGGGGGAGGTCCCTTGTCGGGTCAGGCCGCCAGTGCCAGGGCGGCGACGTAGGAGGCGACGGCGCAGGCGAAAACGGTCAGTTCGAGGCAGCTGCGGACCGTAAAACGGTCTGCCGGTCGGCGCGCGGCGCTCAGCGCGGGGACGACACCGCGAACCTGGTCCTGCATGATGTAGCGGGTTTTGATCGACATGGCGTGATTCCTCTTCGGAGGTCTGTACTACCGACGTTCTCTATTCTAGCCGAAGGAGAACAAAAAGAAAACAGCAGGCGTTGCCGTGGCAGAGATTTGGTACTTAACGGTATACTGATAAATGAGTCCGACGAAGAGAACCGCTCTTGGATCAGCGTCGTATCGAATGCTGTGTCGAGACCTTGTGCCACAAGGGCTGCAAAGCCGTCTGGGCCGACATCGTGGCGCTCGAGGATGGCCGCGTGCCGGCAGAGACGCGGTCCTTGAGCACGGCGGAACGCCGGGCCGTGTTGGCAGAGTTGAAGGCGATCATGGCGGTGTACGACCAGGGGTCGTGCCCGGCCTCCTGACCCCCTGCGTCGCGCCGTGCGTGTTGCGCTGAAGGTCGACGTGCTCGACCGCTGCGGGGCGCTGGCCGGCGTGCCGACGTTGCTGCGCTTGTTCGAGACCTACGGGGTCCGCGCCTCGTTTGCCTTCATGACCGGGCCCGGGGAAGGCTCGCTGTGGCGGCGGTTGACCCGCCGCGAGCCGCCGCTCCAGGTCTGCGCGGCGGAGCATATTCGTGCGGCGGTCGCGGCTGGTCACGAGGTCGGGGTCGCGGGGTACGACGGCCGCCGCTGGCCACGCGAGACGCCCTTCCGCGCCCGCGAGGAGACCGAGACCAGCGTGCGTGCGGCGTGCGCGGCCTTCGCCGAAGCTGCCGGCCGCGAGCCTGACTTTTTCGCCGCCGCCGGCTGGCAGCTGAACCCGCACCTGCTGGCGGTCGAGGCGGGTCGGGGTTGGCGCTGGGCGAGCGACACCCGCGGTCGCTACCCCTTCATCCCGCAACTGCGTGGTGCCCGCTCGGCGTGCGTGCAGATCCCCACCACGCTGCCGACGCTGGACGAGGCGCTGGCGAGCGGCGTCGCGACCCAGGCCAATGTGCACGAATACCTCTACGCCGAGAGTCGGTACGTGCGTCCCGCCGGGCACGTCTACTCGGCGCGGGCAGACCGAGAAGGCGGGTCCGCGTCGGACCTGATGGAAAAGCTGCTGGTGATGTGGAAGGCCTACGAGGGTACGTTGGGGCCGCTCGGGGCGGTTTACGCAGGCCTCGACCAGAGTCGTGTACCGGTCCACCAGGTCGGTTGGGGCGAGGTACCCGGTCGGGCCGGTCACCTCGCCATGCAGAGCATCGAGGTGCCGCGCTGACGCGGCTCGCGCGCCACGTGACCGATACCCAACCACGCGACGACATCTACGCCGCGCCCCTGGAGCGGGTCGAGCGGTTCCGTTTCGACGAGCGGGTCGCCGCGGTATTTCCCAACATGCTGCGGCGCTCCGTGCCCGGCTACGAGGTGGTGGTTGCCTCCCTCGGCCTGATCGCGCAGCGCTACGTCACGCCCGGTTCAACGGTCTTCGACCTGGGCTGTTCGCACGGGGCGGCCACGGCCGCCGTGCGCGCACGGCTCGGCGGGGTCGACTGCCGCCTGGTCGCCGTCGATAACGCCCCCGCGATGATCGAGCGGGCTGGCGCCCTACTGGACGGGCCGACGGGGCCGCCCGTGGAGTTGCGCTGCGTCGACATCCGCGAAGTGGTCGTCGAACGGGCCTCGTTGGTGGTGTTGAACTACACGCTGCAGTTCGTGCCACCGGCCGAGCGTCTGACGCTGCTGCGGCGGATCCGGGACGGCATGCTGCCGGGCGGTGTGCTGGTGCTGTCGGAGAAGGTACGCGGTGCCGACGCACACGAGGACCGCGTGTTGACCGAACTGCACGATGCGTTCAAGCGCGCCAACGGGTATTCCGACCTGGAGATCAGCCAGAAGCGGGCGGCGCTGGAGCAGGTTCTGGTAGCCGAGGCGCTCTCCGTCCACCTCGAGCGGCTGCGCGAGGCCGGCTTCACCGCTGTCGAGACCTGGTTCCGGTGCCTGAACTTCGCCTCCCTGCTGGCGCACGCCTGATTCCGCTCCGCGAGATCCTCGCGGCGTTTCGGCAGCACGGCCTGCAGGCCTGGGGCGAGTGCCTGCCGGGGCAACTCCAGGCGGTGCTGGGCGAACGCCCGCACGGCGAACTCGCCGGCTGGCTGGCGGCGGTGGCCGCCGTGCCCGAACTGCACGGCGCCGAGGTGGTGCTGGATGCGCCGGCGGTCGGCGTGTCGCACCCCGCGGTGGACCGCGCCGCACTGGCGGCGGCACTGCGCGCCCTGCACCCGTGGCGCAAAGGCCCCTACGACCTGTGCGGCGTGGTCGTCGACACCGAGTGGCGCTCCGACTGGAAGTGGGCCCGGGTCGCGCCGCACCTGGCGTCGCTGCAGGGGCGGTGCGTGCTCGACGTCGGCTGCGGCAACGGCTACCACCTGTGGCGCATCGCCGGGGCTGGTGCGCAGCTGGTGGTCGGCGTCGACCCGACCCAGCTGTTCCTCGCCCAGTTCCTCGCGGTGCGCCGGTTGGTCGGCGGCGGCCGGCCGGTGTATCTGCTGCCGCTCGGTATCGAGCACGTGCCGCCGGCGCTGGCCGCGTTCGACACCGTGCTCTCGATGGGCGTGCTCTACCATCGCCGCTCGCCCGTCGACCACCTGCTGGAGTTGAAGGGGGCGCTGCGTTCCGGCGGGGAACTGGTGCTCGAGACGCTGGTGATCGACGGCGGGCCGGGCCGCGTCCTGGTCCCCACTGGCCGCTACGCCAAGATGCGGAACGTGTGGTTCATTCCCAGCGTCCCGGAGCTCGAGCGCTGGCTGGCACGCGTCGGTTTTCGGCGGGTTCGCACCGTCGACGTCTCGGTTACCGGCACCGACGAGCAGCGCTCGACCGACTGGATGCGCTTCGAGTCCCTGGCGGACTTTCTCGACCCCGCCGACCCGTCGCGCACCGTCGAAGGTCTGCCCGCGCCGCGGCGCGCGGTGCTACTTGCGGAAACCCCCTGATCGCTGAGCGGACAGGGCCGCGCCGCGGGTTCTGCGGAAACCGCGCGAGTCGCTGCCCGGGCGGCGCGTCACCCGGCGAAGTGCTGGACGATCAACAGCCCCGATATGACCCACAGGGCCCACTTCAGCCAACGGCGGTAGCGCGTGACGTCGGTACGCCGCCGCACCCGGATGCCCAACGCCAGCGCTCCCATGGCCACCAGGACCAGCGGCACCGCCGCGATCAGCAACTCGACGACGATGGCCCCGTCGGCGGCGAAGGCGAGCAACTGACCGACCTTGCTGAGCAGGAAATTCACGTTGAAAACCGACACCATCAGGCTGGCCGCCATGCCGGTTTCCAGGGAAAAGACGATCAGCACCGGCGCCATCACGTTCACCAGCCCCGCCAGCAGGCCGGCGGTAAGCCCGGCACCGACCATCAGCGGCTTGGTGGGCCGCCATCTGGGCTCCAACCCCGTGCCACGCAGGCGATCTAGCACAAGATAGAGCATGATGATGGCCGCAAGCAGCAGCCGATAAGGCTCTGGATCGGTGCGCAGGATGACCTGGGTTCCGAGGATGCTGCCGACGATGGTGGCAAACGGCATGGGCCAAAACTGGCGCAGCACTTCCCGCCAATGCCGGTCTGACAGGATGCTGCCGATATTCGACGCGATGGTCGGCAGCAGGGACAGCAGGATCGCCGTGCGCACGTCCGTCGCCAGGGCAAGCAGCGGGGTGGCGACCATCGGAAAGCCCAGGCCGAGCGCGCCGTGGATCCAGCCAGCGAGCGCTACCGTGAACAGCGCGGCGATGTACGCCGTGTCCGAAACGTATCCCACGGGAAACTCCGATCGAGCCGACGCCCGTATTTGATCGGCAAAGGGTACCCGCGGGCACGAAAATATGCATCGCGCGCAACACCGCGCGACCGCGGTCAGCTCAGAGCGGCCGCGGAACCGGCGCCTGGGGTTTCGTGCGGACGATCAGCGCCCGTCGGGGCTGGGTTCTTGCTCATGGTCCCAGGCGGGCCTGCGGGACCAGAAGCGAGCTGGGCAAAAGGTATCGTCGTCCGAGAAGCTCTTGCACATGAACACGATTACCAGGCTGGCCAGGACGGCAAGAATGCCGGCCAGAAGCATCAGAACATCGAACTCCATGGTCCTACCCCGACAGCGGTTACTGCTCTCAAAGGCTTTATCGGCCTTTTTGCCGCTAAACGAAATGACATAGATCAATAGGGTTTTCCCTAGTAAGAGTTGGGGGTAAACGGTAGTCTGCCCACGCGAGCCTCCCCGGCCGTGGGCGACGGCCCCTGTGGTAGGATTCGCACAGTTTCCGAGCGGGCGCCGCTGTACAAGGATGATCAAGATTCTGCTGGTCGACGACCACGAGCTGTTTCGCGCCGGTCTCAAGAGCATCCTCGGGGAGGCGGAGCACATGACCGTGGTGGGCGAGGCGTGCAGTGGGGAGGAGGCGGTCGAACTGGCCCGGCTCGACCCCCCCGACATGATTTTGATGGACGTGCACATGCCGGGCATCGGCGGCATCGAGGCGACGCGGCGGATCACCCGCCAGAACGAGCAGGTCAAGGTGATCGCGGTCACGGCGTTGAGCGACGAGCCTTTCCCGAGCCAACTGCTCGACGCCGGGGCCCGCGGCTACCTTTCCAAGGGCTGTTCGGCGTCCGAGGTCTTCGAAGCCATCGAGGCAGTGCACCGCGGCGAACACTTCCTCGCCCGCGACGTGGCTCAGAAGCTGTCGCTGGCCCACCTGAAAAAGGCAGGCCGGCCTGGCGCGGTGTCGCGACTGACCTCCCGTGAGATGCAGATCATGATGATGATCACCTCGGGACAGACCACCCAGGAGATGTCCGACCTGTTGTTTCTCAGCCCCAAGACCGTCAGCACCTATCGGCGTCGACTGTTCGAAAAGCTCGGCGTCAGCAACGACGTCGAGTTGACCCACTACGCGATGCGCAACGGTCTGCTCGACAAGAATTGATGGGGGCAGCCCACTTCGACGGTGACTGCCGGGCCTGCGAGCGCCTCGCGCACTTTCTCGACCAGGTCAAGGCCCGTCACCCCGATTATCACGCCCGGCCGGTGCCGCCGTTCGGCGACCCCGCTGCCCGCCTGCTGGTCGTGGGCCTGGCGCCGGGTATGCATGGCGCCAACGCCACCGGCCGGCCCTTTACGGGCGACCACGCCGGCATCCTGCTGTACCGCACCCTGTTCGCGCACGGGTTCGCCGACCGCCCGACCTCGGTCGGTGCCGGCGACGGCCTGCGCCTGAACGACTGCCGCATCACCAACGCGGTCAAGTGCCTGCCGCCGGAGAACAAGCCGACCACGGCCGAGGTACGCTGCTGCAACCCCTTCCTGGCCGCCGAACTGCGCGACTTGGCACCGCGCAGTGTCGTGCTGGCACTCGGCACGGTGGCGCACAACGCGGTGCTGCGCGCGTTCGGCCTGCGCCAGTCCGCCATGTCTTTCGGCCACGGCTGCGAACACGCGCTTCCGGCAGAGCGCGTGCTCATCGACTCCTATCACTGCAGTCGCTACAACACCCAGACCGGCCGGCTGACCGCCGCGATGTTCGACGCCGTGTTCGCCCGTGCCCGGGCGCTGCTGGAACCGCCTGCCGCCCGATGACCGAGCCGGCGCCCGCCTTCGACGTTCCGGCCTTCCTGCGCAGCCTGACGCACCGTCCGGGCGTCTATCGCATGCTCGGGAAGAAAGGGGAGGTGCTTTATGTGGGCAAGGCCAAGGATCTGCGTCGGCGCGTCGGCAGCTATTTCACGCGTTCGTCGAACCGCCGCATCCAGACCATGGTGGCGCAGATCCGCGAGGTGCAGGTCACGGTCACACACACCGAGGCCGAGGCGCTGCTGCTCGAAAATAACCTGATCAAGGAGCTCAAGCCGCGCTTCAACGTCCTGCTTCGCGACGACAAGAGCTACCCCTATATCTACCTGTCGGACGACCCCTTTCCCCGTTTGAGCTTTCATCGCGGTGCCAAGCGCCCCACCGGCCGCTATTTCGGTCCTTACCCCAGCGCCGGTGCCGTCCGCGCTACCCTGCAACTCCTGCAGAAGCTGTTTCCGGTCCGCCAGTGCGAGGACAGCTACTTCAACAACCGTTCGCGGCCCTGCCTGCAGTACCAGATCAAGCGCTGCACCGCGCCTTGCGTCGGCCTGATATCCGAAGCCGAATACCGGCGCGACGTCAACGACACCGCGCTGTTCCTTCAGGGGCGAGCCGGCGACGTCATCGACCGGCTGGTCGAGCGTATGGAGGCGGCGGCCGGGCGGCTCGACTACGAACAGGCGGCACGCTATCGCGATCAGGTCGGCGCCCTGCGCCGAGTGCAGGAAAAGCAGTATGTCAGCGGCGAGCGCGGCGACCTGGACATCGTCGCCTGCGCGATCGAGGGCGGCATGGCCTGCCTGCAGGTCTTTTTCGTGCGCCAAGGGCGCAACCTCGGCAACAAGGCCTACTTTCCGCGTATCGCCGCCGGTGCTACCGAGGCGGAGGTTGTGTCGGCCTTCGTCGCGCAGCGCTACCTCGGCGGGGCGGCGCCCGCGGAGCTGCTGCTGAGCGCGAGACCGGAAGACGCTGGGCTGTTGGAAGAGGCGCTGACGCTGCAGTCGGGCCGCCGCGTGCACCTGCGTGACCGGGTGCGGGGCGAGCGTGCCCGTTGGCTGGACATGGCACGCCAGAACGCGCGTATCGCGCTCGAGGCGCGGCTAGCGAGCAATGCCGGGGCGCGCCTGCGCGTCGAGGCTCTGCAGGAGGCGCTCGCGCTGGATGAAGCGCCGGAGCGGATGGAGTGCTTCGACATCAGCCACACGGCGGGCGATCAGACCATCGCTTCGTGCGTGGTTTTCGACGTCGAGGGGCCGCGTAAGGCCGACTACCGGCGCTTCAACATCCGCGACGTCGCGCCGGGGGACGACTATGCCGCGATGCGCCAGGCACTGACACGGCGCTACGCCCGCTTGCAGGCGGGCGAGGGCACTTTGCCGGACGTGCTGTTGATCGACGGCGGCAAAGGCCAGCTTGCCGTCGCGCAGGAGGTGCTGGAGGAACTCGCCGTCTCGGGCGTACTGCTGGTCGGCGTGGCCAAAGGGCCCGACCGGCGTCCGGGCATGGAACGGCTGTTCTTGGCGGGCCAAAACGGCGCTCTTATACTGCCCGAACATTCCCCGGCCCTGCACCTGGTGCAGCAGATTCGCGACGAGGCCCACCGATTCGCCATCACCGGCCACCGGCAGCGGCGCGCGGCGGCGAAGACCCGGTCCGTGCTCGAGGATATTCCCGGGATCGGGCCGAAGCGTCGGCAGCGCCTGCTGAAGGCCTTCGGCGGGCTGCAGGGGCTGGCCCGGGCCGGGGTGGACGACATCGCCACTGTCGAGGGGGTCAGCAAGGGTTTGGCGCGCCAGGTCTACGAGGCCTTTCACGGCAGCGAATAGGAGCCGACGGCGAGACCATGGTGTACAACATTCCCAACCTGTTGACGCTGTTGCGTATCCTGCTCATTCCGGTGTTCGTGGTGGTGTTCTACCTGCCGGTGAGCTGGGCCAATGTCGCGACGACGGCAATCTTCGTGCTGGCGGCGCTGACCGACCTGCTGGACGGCTACCTGGCGCGCCGTCTCGGGCAGGTGTCGCCGCTAGGCGCGTTCCTGGACCCCGTGGCCGACAAGCTCATGGTGGCGACCGCGCTGGTCCTGCTGGTGCAGGCCGCCCCGACCTTTTGGATGGCGGTGCCGGCGGCGGTGATCATTGGTCGGGAGATCACCATCTCCGCCCTGCGCGAGTGGATGGCCGAACTCGGCGCGCGTGCGAGCGTGGCGGTATCCGGCATCGGTAAGGTCAAGACCGCCGCCCAGATGACCGCCATCGCCCTGCTCATCTACCGTGAAGATTTCGTCGGCCTACCGGTGTACACGATCGGTCTGGCGCTGCTCTACTTTGCCGTCGCGCTGACATTGTGGAGCATGGTCGTGTACCTGCGCGCCGCCTGGCCGAGTCTGTCTGGTGAGGGTTGACAGTCGGAGGGGTCGCGCTAAAATACGCGGCTTCATAGCGGGAATAGCTCAGTTGGTAGAGCACAACCTTGCCAAGGTTGGGGTCGCGAGTTCGAGTCTCGTTTCCCGCTCCAAATCATTGAAGTGCCTCGGTTTTCGCGCCGCCACGGCGTTCAAACACGGTTTTGAACGTTTATTTGCGAAAAACGGAGGTCACCATGCCGACACTGAACACAGTGATCGACGCCTTCCTCGCCTCGCGGGAATTTGATCTCGCGACGGTCTCGAGAGTCGGTTATTGGGCCGACACCTTCGGTGATAAGGAGATCGCCGAAATCACCCCTGACGACGTGGATGCTGCCGTGGTCGCCCTGGCGACGCGCGGCAAGCTGCGTCCCGTTCGCAACGGCGAACCCGAGCCGCTCGGCAAGCCGCTGGCGGGCTCAACGGTCAACAGATACATCGGCCAGTTGGCGAGCCTGTTCCGCTACGCCAAGCGGATGCGCCTGCTGCCGCGCACCTTCGTCGCCCCGACCGTCGGGATCGAGAAATCTCCCGAGCAGCCCGACCCCGACCGTTACCTTCGCGCCGAGGAGGTCGATCGCCTGATCAGGGTCGCGCGGGTCGCCGATCGACGATGGGGCAAGATGCCGGCCCTGATCACACTGGCGTTTCACTCCGGGCTTCGGGTCGGGAACCTGCTCGATGTGCGCTGGGGCGATGTGGATCTGGACCAGCGCACCGTCGCCGTCGGCAGGACCAAGAACGGGCGACCGATCGTCGCGCCACTGACCGAGCGGGCGGCCGAAGAACTGGATCGCCTGCCGGGCAACCGCCACCCCGAGGACCGGGTGTTCGCCAACCGCCACGGCGGCCGGTATCACTTCCGGCGACTGTGGGCGCGGGTCTGCCGCGAGGCTGGCCTGCCCGGTCGGAACTTCCACCAAATGCGACACGGGTGCGGGCACGCGATGGCGACCGCCGGGGTAGGGCAGGCGACCATCATGGCGGTAATGGGGCACCGGACGTTGTCCGCTTCGGCGCGCTACATGCACGCCGACGTGCGCGACAAGCGCCGCGCGATCGACGCGGTGTTCGACCACGCCTAGGAGGAGCGGACATGCTGTTCGACAATGGGTTCACCGACGGAGCGATCCTTGGTTATCTGGCAGCCTGTGAGCGGCGCTTCGACGAAGGGGAGAAGGTGGCACTGTTCGAGGCGATCGTGATCTGTGCGCGATTCCAGGCGGTGCAGCCGGAGTTCGCCGCCGATGCGATCCTCGCCGCGCAGGAAGGACTCGATCGCGGTGGGGTGGCCGACTTTAACGCGGTGTTCGGCGAGCCGCCGGCCAACGCGCGGGATCGTCGCCGCGAGACGCTGATCGCCGAGAACGCCGGCAGGGTGCGTGCGATGTTGGCGAACCACCGCCGCGAGGGCGGCACCTTCAATGCCGAGGAAGCGTTCGATCCGATCGCCGAGGAACTGAACATCCCCCGTCGCATCGTCGAAGCAATCTACAAGAGTCACCCGGAACTGAAAGACATTCCACGCGACGATCCGACACACACCATGTATGAGTCGGCCTCTTTCAAAGTGAAGGTGCCCCGCCGACGGGGTCGTCGAATCCTTTGATCATCCCTCA
>JARRQB010000015.1:0-10348 GCA_037382265.1 Gammaproteobacteria bacterium
AACAGCTGCGCGACAGCGCGGTGTTCGTGCTGGTCGGCCGGCGCCTGGACGAGGCCACGGCGGCGGCGCGCCGCGCCAGGGCCGAGGAACTGGTCGAGGGCTACACGAAGAAGGCGGTGGTCGGCGCCCTGGCGGCGGTGACGCCGGGGGCTGACCTGCTGATCCAGGGCTGGCTGGGCACCCAGATGGTCAAGGAGCTCGCGGCGCTGTACGAGGTCAAGGTGGCCAAGGTCGATGCCGATCTGCTGCTCAAGCTGGTGCAGAAACACGTCGGCAAGGCGACTACGCTGATATTGGCAGTGGCGGGCAACGCGCTGAAGGCCTTCCCGGGCGTGGGCACGCTCGCCGGCGGCATCCTGCACGCGGTGGCCTACGGCATGGTTTTCCGCACGCTCGGTCGCGCGTTGGCGACCACGCTCGATACCCGCGGGGAGCTGCACCCGGTGCAGACCGCGGCGCTGTTCAAGGAGACCCTGGGTGAACATCTGGAAACGTCTGCGCGCGGCCTGGCCCGACTGGCCGTCCAGGAAGCCCGACGCACCGGCACCGGCGACTGAGAACGCCGGTGAGGGCCACCTGGCGGTGGCGCAGGAGAGCCTGCGCGAGCTGCTGGGCGACCAGCGCGTGCCGGCGGAGGTGCGCGAGGCGCTGGCCGCGGACTATCTCCAGGTGCAAGCCATGCTGGAGAAGCTCGAGCACGGCCACCTGCACATCGCGGTGTTCGGCAGGGTGAGCGTCGGCAAGTCGGCACTGGTCAACGCCCTGCTCGGGGAGGAGCGCTTCGCCACCAGTCCGCTGCACGGCGAGACCCAGAGCCCGCAGCTCGGGCACTGGACCGAGTTCGCCGACGGCAACGTGTTCCTGATCGACACCCCCGGCATCAACGAAGTCGACGGCGAGGTGCGCGAGCGCCTGGCGCGCGAGGTGGCGGACCGTGCCGACCTGGTACTGTTCGTGATCGAAGGCGACCTCACCGACACCGAGTACACGGCGCTGCGCGAGATCGCCGGGGCGCGGCGGCCGGTCCTGCTGGTGCTCAACAAGGCCGACCGCTACAGCGGCGCCGAACTCGCGCGGTTGCGCGCGGTGCTGGCCGAGCGGGTGGCCGGGCTGTTACCGCCCGACAGCCTCGTGATCGCCGCCGCCAGGCCGGCCGAGCAATGGGTCGTCCGGGTGGACGGCCAGGGCAACGAAACCGAGGAGACCCGGCTGCCGGAGCCCGACGTCGCGGCGCTGCGCAGCCGCTTGTGGGAGGTGCTCGAACGCGAGGGCAAGACCCTGGCCGCGCTCAACGCCTCGCTGTTCGCCGGCGACCTGAGTGCCCAGGTCGGCGCGCGCGTGCTGGCCGCGCGCCGCACCCTGGGCGAGCGGGTGATCCGCACCTGGTGCATCGCCAAGGGGGTGGCCGTGGCGCTCAACCCCGTGCCGGTAGTCGACCTGGTGGCCGCCGCCGTGGTCGACGTCTCGATGGTGGTCCACCTGTCGCGGGTTTACGGCCTGCCGCTCAAGCGCAGCGAGGCCGGGGGTCTGGTCAAGACCATCGGCAGCCACATGCTGCTGCTGATGGGGACGGTCTGGGGCGTCAACCTGGTCTCGTCCGCGCTGAAGTTCGGCACCGGCGGCCTCTCGGCGGTGGTCACCGGCGGGGCGCAGGGGGCCGTCGCCTACTACAGCACCTTCGTGGTCGGCCAGGCGGCCGAGCTGTACCTGGCCAACGGCAAGTCCTGGGGGGAGGGCGGTCCCAAGCACGCGGTGCGGCGGATCCTCGACAGCCTCGATCGCGACTCCATCCTGGAGCAGGCCAAGGCCGACATCCGCGCCCGGCTGCGCGCGTAGCCCGCCAGTCCGCTGCCGCGGCGGTTCGGCACGGCCGCTCAGCGCCGCCAGAACGCCGCGGTCAGCACGTCCAGGCCGGTCGCGGTGAGCACCAGACTCGCCAGCAGCAGCCACCAGGCCAGGAACACCAGGTTCAGCACGCGGTGACAGCACATGCCGATCTCCACAAGGCTTCCTTAGCGTCACCTTAGGCCGGATTCGGCGCCCTCGCCTTGGTTCGGGCGCAAGCGTGCGGCGTTCTCAATCGGTCGGTTGCCGCGGCGCGTCGGCCCGCCGACCGGCAGCCGCCTCGGCGTCCTCGGTCTGGTCGGTGTCCTCCGACTCCTAGGCGAAGCGCAGGCGCTGCTCTTTCTTCTTCTCGACCAGCTCGATGTACTCCTTGGGCGTCATGGTGACGCCGCTCTCCGGCCGTTTGGTCGGCAGGTAGTAGCCGAGGATCGCGGCGACGATAACGGCGATACCGAGGATGTAGGCGTTGAGGCGCTTGGTCTTGAACATGGGGCTGCCGGGCTTTGCCTAACCGGAATCCTCCGCCACCGGGCGCACGGGTGCAAGCGGCCCCTTCGGGACGACGCCTGGCCGCCGTCGCGCAGGTCGTGCCCGATGCTAGCGCGGCGCGAACACCGGCCCGGCCGGGCCGGTCAGGCGCACCAGGGGATGACCGTACAGCGCCGACAGGTGCCCGGCGTCGCCGAGCCGCGCCGCCGGGCCGGCCTGCCAGCGGCCGTCGCCCGGCAGCAGCAGCAGGTGGCTGCAGTAGCGCAGTGCCGTGCCGGGGTCGTGCATCACGGCCACCAGCGCGCGCCCGGGGGCAGTGAAGCGTCCGTGCAGCAGGTCGAGCATGCGCAGCAGGGCCGCCAGGTCGAGGTGGTTGCCCGGTTCGTCGAGCAGCGCACAGACCGGGTCCTGGGCGAGCAGGGTGGCGATGTCGACCCGTCGCCGTTCGCCGCCGGACAGGGTGTGCAGCAGGCGGTCGGTCAGCCTGGCCAGGCCGGTCGCGGCGAGCGCGGCGTCCGCTGCGGCGAGGTCCGCGGCGCTCTCCCAGCCCCAGCGGCCGAGGTGGGGGTGGCGACCGGCCAGCACGGTTTCGCGTACCCGCGACGGAAAGCCCGCCTCGGGCTGCTGGAACAGCACCCCGACCTGGCGGGCCAGGGCGCGGCGCGGCCACTGCGCGAGCGGCCGGCCGCCCCAGCGGATCTCGCCTGCGGCCGGTGCGCGCAGGCCGGCCAGGGTGTGCAGCAGCGTGGTCTTGCCGACCCCATTCGGGCCCAGCACCGCCCAGGCCTGGCCGGCATCCAGCCTCAGTTCCAGCCCCTCGCACACCCGCCGGCCGCCGATCGCCACGTCCAGTCCTCGCAGCTCGAGCAGCGCGGTGTGCCCGGTCACCCGACACCCCCGGGGCGGTGTAGCCGGTTCAACAGCAGCAGGAACACGGGCACGCCGAGCAGGGCGGTCAGCACGCCGACCGGCAGCTGCAGGGGGGCGGCCAGGGTCCGGGCCGCGGTGTCGGCCACGGCCAGCAGGCTGCCGCCCAGCAGGACCGCGCCGGGCAGCAGGACGCGGTGATCGCTGCCGCCGAGCAGGCGCACCATGTGCGGCGTGATCAGGCCGACGAAACCGACCGCGCCGGCGGTCGTGACCGCGACCGCGGTGAGCAGCGAAGCCAGCGCGTAGACGATGATCTGCAACCGCCGCACCTCGACCCCGAGTGCCTGAGCCCGCGCACTGCCGTGCACCGAGAGGTTGAGGTCGCGGGCGATGGTCAGCGCCACGCCGAGGCCTGCCAGCAGGGTGGCCGAGGGCAGCAGCGGGGCATCGGCGTCGCTGAGGTCGCCCATCAGCCAGAACAGCATGCCGGGCAGGCGCACCGGCGGGCTGAGGCTGAGCACGAAGCTGATCAGGGCGCCCCAGCCGGCCGCGACCACGACGCCCGTCAGCAGCAGGCGCGGCAGCTGCCACTCGCCGGCCCGCCCCAGGGCGAACACCAGCAGCATGCTGCCGAACGCGCCGGCAAAGGCCGCCGGGGCGTGCCAGGCTGCCCCCCAGCCGAGCAGCATGGCGCCGAGCACCGCCGCCGCGGCGCCGCCGGACACGCCGAGCACGTACGGGTCGCCGAGCGGGTTGCGCAGCAGGACCTGCATGAGCGCCCCGGCGAGTGCCAGCAGGCCGCCGACGGCGAAGGCGGTCAGGGCCCTCGGCAGGCGCAGTTGGTGCAGAATTCTGGCGTCAACCGAGCCGTCCGGCGTCCACAGCAGCTGCCAGACGCGCGCGCCGGGGATGTCGGCGCTGCCGCTCGCCAGTGCCAGCGCCAGGCTGGCGAGTGCCAGGCAGAGCAGGCCGGCGAGCAGCGGCAGGCCGCGCTCAATCAGCGGGTGTCGGGACGGCATGCGGCGGGTGATGGAGGCTCAGCACGGGCCAGTCGCGGGCCCGGGCAGCGGCGGCCAGCTGCTCGTCGGGGTCGACGGCCACCGGGTGGGCCACCCGCTCCAGCAGGGGCAGGTCGTTGTGGGAGTCGCTGTAGAACCAGGAATGCTCGAGGTCCTCGTCGTGCTGTGACAGCCACTGCTCGAGCCGCTCCACCTTGCCCTCGCGGAAGCTCGGCGTGCCCGCCACCCGGCCGGTGTAGCCCTCGCCGTCGCGTTCCGGCTCGGTGGCGATCAGGTGCTCGATGCCGAAGCGGGTGACGATCGGCCGCGTGACGAAAGCGTTGGTGGCGGTGATCACCAGCAGGGTGTCGCCGCGCGCGCGGTGCCGGTCGACCAGCCGGCGGGCAGCCGGCGTGATCAGCGGGTCGATCTTCTCCCGCAGGAACTCCGCGCGCCAGGCCTCCAGCCGCTCCGGCGGGTGCTCGGCGAGCGGGCGCAGCGAGAAGGCCAGAAAGGCGTGGATGTCCAGCCGGCCGGCCCGGTAGTCGGCGTAGAAGCGCTCGTTCTGGGCCTCGTAGTAGGCGCGGTCGACGATGCCGCGCTCGCACAGGAATACGCCCCACAGGTAATCGGAGTCCCCGCTCAGCAGGGTGTTGTCCAAATCGAAGATCGCCAGGGTCATCGGGTCCCGCCGGTGGCACCGCGAGCGGACAATATAACGGAACGGCCACATTAGTGATAGCTGATAAAAATCAGGAGCTTGCGGCTGCCTTTCCGGTGTGAAAGAATGCCAATACCCTTGTGTCGAGGTCCCGCGACGGCAGTGATTGACTCGGACGGATTTCGCCCCAACGTCGGCATCGTGCTTTGCAACGACCAGAAGCGGTTGTTCTGGGGGCGGCGTGTCGGCCAGAACGCCTGGCAGTTCCCGCAGGGCGGCATCAAGTCCGACGAGACCCCCGAGGAGGCCATGTACCGGGAGCTGGCCGAGGAGGTGGGCCTGCTGCCCGAGCACGTCGAAGTGCTGGGCTGGACCTCCCGCTGGCTGCGCTACCGCCTGCCCAAGCGTTTCATTCGCCGCAATTCCCACCCCGTGTGCATCGGCCAGAAACAACGCTGGTTCCTGCTGCGGGTGTTGTGCAGCGAGAGCGACTTCTGCCTGGATCAGTGCGAAAAGCCCGAGTTCGACGACTGGCGTTGGGTCAAGTACTGGCAGCCGGTACGCGAGGTGATCTACTTCAAGCGCCACGTCTACGAGCGGGCGCTGGGGGAGTTCGCGCCCCTGCTGTTCCCGGACGGCGCGCCGGCCCGCGCCCTGCCGAAGCAGCCGCTGCGTCAGCAGCGCCGCTGACCCTGCCGCGGTGTCCCCTGCAGGCGCCGGCCTCGGCGCGCCAGTCTGATGCTCGAGACCCTCCACCGCATCGTCCAGGAGGTCAACACCTCCGCGAGTCTCGAGGAGGCGCTGCGGGTCATCGTTTCGGGCGTCAAGCGGGCGATCGGCACCGACGTGTGTTCGGTCTACCTCAAAGACGCCGAGGCGCGCGCCCACATCCTGATGGCCACCGACGGCCTGCGCCAGGAGGCGGTCGGCAAGGTCACCCTGCCGCTGGGCCGCGGCCTGATCGGCCTGGTGGCCGAGCGCGCCGAACCGCTCAACCTCGCCGACGCCACTGTGCACCCGCGCTACCTGCGCATCGCTGAGACCGGCGAGACCCAGTACCACGGCTTTCTCGGCGTGCCGATCATCCAGAACCGGCGGGTGCTCGGCGTGTTGGTGGTACGCAACGTCGAGCCGCGCGAATTTCGCGACGACGAGGTCACCTTCCTGTTCACCCTGGCCGCTCAGCTGGCCGGGGCGATTGTGCTGGCGCAGGCCAACGGCGAATTCGCGCGCATCTCGCCCGAGAGCAGCGGGGTCGGCCGCTTCCTCACCGGTCAGCCCGGTAGCAGCGGGGTCGCGATCGGCCGCGCCGTGGTCACCTATCGACTCGCCGACCTCGACGCGGTGCCCGAGCGCGCGACCGAGGACGCCGAAGGCGAGGAAGCGGCCTTCCGCGCCGCCGTGGCCGCGGTCGAGGAGGACCTGCGCAAGCTAAAGGCGCGCATGGCCGGCGAGCTGCCGGCCGAGGACCAGGCGCTGTTCGACGCCCTGCTGCTGATGCTCGGCAGCGACACCCTGGTCACCCACACCATCGGCGTGATCCGCGAGGGGCAGTGGGCGCCGGGCGCCCTGCGCCACACCATCCTCGAACACGCGCGCGTGTTCGAGGCCATGGACGACATTTATCTGCGCGAGCGGGCGTCCGACGTGCGCGATCTGGGCCGGCGCATTCTCATGCACCTGCAGAGCGACGCGCTGGCGCCTACCGATTATCCCGAGCGCACCATCTTGGTGGGCGACGAGGTGACCGCGATTCAGCTGGCCGAGGTGCCGGGCGAACGCCTGGCCGGCGTGGTCTCGGCCAAGGGGTCGAGCTCATCGCACGTGGCCATCATCGCCCGCGCGATGGGCATTCCGGCGGTGATGGGCGTGACCGAGCTGCCGGTGGCGCGCATGGAGTCGCGCGAACTGATCGTCGACGGCTATCGCGGCCGGGTCTACCCCTCGCCGCCGCCGTCGGTGTGCGAGGAATACCAGCGCCTGGCCTCGGAGGAGCGCGAACTCACCGCCGAGCTCGACGCCCTGCGTGGGCTGCCGGCCGAGACGACCGACGGCGTGCGGGTGCCGCTGTTCCTGAACACCGGCCTGGTCAACGAGGTGAGCAACCTGGGCCAGGACGAGGCGGCCGGCATCGGCCTGTACCGTACCGAGCTTCCCTTCATGGTGCGCGACCGCTTCCCCGGCGAGTCGGTCCAGGTGGCCAATTACCGGCGCGTGATCGAGAGCTTCGCGCCGCGCCCGGTGATCCTGCGCACGCTCGACATCGGCGGCGACAAGCCCCTGCCCTACTTCCCGGTGGTCGAGCAGAACCCCTTCCTCGGCTGGCGCGGCAGTCGGGTCTCGCTCGATCACCCGGAGATCTTCCTCACCCAGGTGCGCGCCATGCTGCGCGCCGCCATCGGCCACCACAACCTGCAGATCATGCTGCCGATGATCTCCGGCGTGGCCGAGGTCGACGAGTTGCTGTTGTTGATCCAGCGCGCCCACGACGAGCTGGTGGAGGAGGGCTACACGGTCACCATGCCGCGTATCGGCGTGATGGTCGAGGTGCCCGCGGCCGTCTACCAGGTCGAGGAATTGGCACGGCGGGTCGACTTCCTGTCGGTCGGCACCAACGACCTCACTCAGTACCTGCTGGCGGTCGATCGCAACAACCCGAACGTCGCCGGTCTGTACGACGACATGCACCCGGCCGTGCTGCGCGCCCTGGAGCAGATCGTCCGCGGTGCGCGCGTGTTCAGCCGGCCGGTGAGTATCTGCGGGGAGCTGGCCGGCGACCCGCTGGCGACCATCTTGCTGATCGGCCTGGGCGTCGACAGCCTCAGCATGAGCGCCGGCAGCGTGCTGAAGGTCAAGTGGGTGGTGCGCAGCGTCAGCGTGTCGCGCGCCCGCCAGCTGTTCAAGGCGGCGCTGCGCATGGAGGACGCCCAGCAGGTGCGCCGCTTCATGGAGGGGGCGCTGGACGACATGGGCCTCGGCGGCCTGGTGCGGCCCGGGCGCTGAGCAGGTCGGGAACAGACCCCGCATCGTTTCTCGCCAAGCCGCCGAGCCCGCCAGGAAGGCCGTTTCGTTTGCTTTGCGGTCGTTGCGTGCTTTGCTCTTTTGGCGAGAGCAATGTTCAGGTCTGCGCGGCTCGCGCGGTGCTTCGGCGCTCGGCGTGACGGCCCATGAACAGCCGGTACAGCAGCGGGATGACGATCAGGGTGAGCGCGGTCGAGAAGGCGAGGCCCCAGACGATCGCGGTGGCCACCGGGCCCCAGATGAGCGACTCGCCGCCGAGCCCGGTGGCCAGGGAGAACAACCCCGCGATGGTGGTCAGCGAGGTGATCAGGATGGGCACGACGCGGCGCCGCGCCGCGTAGATGGTCGCGTGCAGTACGCTCATGCCGGCCGTCAGGCGCTGGTTGGCTGCGGAGATCAGCACGATGGCGGAGTTCACCGCGATGCCGGCCAGCGCCACCACACCGTACAGGGTGTACAGGCTCAAAGGGTTCTGCGTGATCAGCAGGCCGAAGGTGACGCCGGTGAAGGCCAGTGGGAGCGTGGTGAGGATCATCAGCGGCTGCCAGTAGCTGCGGAACTGGGTGCCGAGGATCGCGTACATCAGGCCGACGCCGAGCACGAACAGGATGCCGATGGAGTCGAGGCTCTCCTGGATGTCGTCGAGTTCGCCCGAAAAGTCGAGGTCGATGTTCGGGTAGGCCTGGCGCGCGGACGCCCACGCCTCGCCCACCAGGCGGTTGGCGGTCACGGTGTCGGTCGTGCCCTCCTCGAGATCTGCCTCGACCGTGATCGCGCGGCGGAAGTTGTAGTGGCGGACGTTGCCCAGCCCCTCCTCGCGCCGTTCGGTCAGCAATTCGGCCAGGGGTACGCTGCCGCCGTCGGCCAGCGGCAGGCGCAGGCCCAGGACTTCCGCGATGTCGCCGGCCAGCGCTCGCTTGGCCTTGACCCGCACCTCGACCTTTTCCCCGGCATCGCGCATCTCGGCCACGACCACGCCGTCGACCAGCAGTTGCACGCTCCGGCTGATCTCCGCCGGGTTCAGGCCGGCGCGGTTGACCGCGTCTTCGTCGACGGCCAGCACCAGTTCGGAACGCCCGCGGCTGGCGTCGTCCGCGATGTCCTTGACGCCGGGGATGCCCGCCAGGATCTCGCGCAGGTCGTCGGCGGCGGCCCGCACCTCGGCGTAGACGTCGCCGCGCACCTTGACGCTGATGGGCTTCTCGGTCGGCGGCCCGCCGGCCAGGCGCAGGAAGGAGATCTGCACCGGTCCGGGGGTGGCGGTGACCTCGGCGCGCAGGTCTTCGATCATCTGTTCGACGGTGCGCAGGCGCGGCGTCTTGGGGTTGAGGCCGACCAAGATCTGGCCGTACTGCTCGCCGAGCCGCGGCTCCGTCTCGGTGAACATGTTGCCGGCGTAGGCGAGCACCGCGCGGGCCTCGCCCTCGCGGATGCCGGCGCGGACCTTGCGCTCGATCTCGCGCACCTTGGCCAGGGTCAGTTCCAGCGGGGTGGCCGGCGGCATCTCGACGTTGACGTAGAACAGCCGGATGGTATCGGCGGCGAAGAAGTCCATGCGCACCAGGCCGGCGGCGAAGGTGCCGGCGGCCCCCACGAACAGCGCCACGACGACCACCAGGCTGAGCCACCGGTGGCGCAGGGCGCGCACCAACAGGCGCACGTAGCCCACGCGCAGCCAGTGGGTAAAGCGTGCCCGGTAGCGCCGCAGGGCCGAGTCGCGCGTGAAGCTGACCCGTGCCGCGAGCACGTGGGCGGGCAGCATCCAGAAGGCCTCGAGCAGCGAGATCGCCAGCGCGACCACGACCACGGTCGGTACCACGCGCATGAAGTCGCCGAGGATACCCGGCAGCAGCATCAGTGGGCCGAAGGCCGCCATGGTGGTCAGCACGGCCGCGGTGACCGGCGCGGCGACCTCGCGCAGCGCCTCGACGGCTGCACGGCTGGCCTCGACGCCGCGCTGCAGCCGGTAGTGTATGCCCTCGACCACCACCACCGCGTCGTCGACCAGCATGCCGAGCACGAACACCACCCCGAGCAGGACCATGACGTTCAGGGTCTCGCCAATGCTTGCCAGCACCAAGAAGGTACCCGCCAGCACGAACGGGATGCCGATGGCGGTGAGCAGGGCGATGCGCGTGCCGAGGAAGGCCCAGGCCACGCCCAGCACCAGGAACAGGCCGATCAGTGCGTTGTTCTGCATCAGCCTGATGGCATTGACGGTCGGGATGGTCTGGTCGTCGGTGAGCACCAGCTCGACGCCGGTGTGGTCGCTCAGGGCGTTGCGGTCGGTGATGTAGGCCTTGATGCGGTCGACCAGCTCCAGGGTGTTGGTGTCGGCCTGTTTCATCACCGCGAGCAGCACCGCGGGCCGGCCGTCGTAGGACACCAGGGCGTTCGGTTCGTCGCGCGCGCGCTCGACCCGCGCCAGGTTACCGAGCAGGACTTCGCCGGTGGCGCCGACGAC
>JARRQB010000016.1:0-11196 GCA_037382265.1 Gammaproteobacteria bacterium
TGCTTTTCAGGACCCGTCCCACCATCTCGCGGGAACAGCCGACGATGCGGCCGATCTCCTGGCGGGTGATGCGGATCTGCATGCCGTCGGGGTGGGTCATGGCGTCGGGCTGCTTGCACAGTTCGAGCAGGGTCCCGGCGATGCGCCCGGTGACGTCCAGGAAGGCGAGGTGGCCGACCTTCTGACTGGTGGCCACCAGCCGTTCGGTGAGCTGGCGGCCGATGGCGTAGAGCATGGGCGTGGCGTGGGCACGCAGGTCGCCCAGGAACAGCTGTTCCAGCTTGGCGTAGGAAATCTCGGCCAGTTCGCACGCGGTGCGGGTACGCACCATGACGCTGCGCGTGGGCACCGGCATGAACATGCCCATCTCGCCGATGAACTCTCCCTTGTTGAGATAGGTCAGGATGATCTCGCGCCCGTCCTCGTCCTCGATGAGGACGCTGACCTGGCCGGACACCAGGTAGAACAGGGTGTCGGCCGGGTCGCCCGGGTGAATGAAATCCGTCTTCGCCGGATAACGTCGGCGGTGGCAGTGCGCCAGAAAGGGCTGCAGCCAGTCGGGGTCCTTCGGCGGCAGGCGCACGACGCTGTTCGTGGGTGTCTCGCTCATACGTAGTAGGCAGGTCTATGTGCTTGATTCTAGGCACGCTGCTGGCCATTGTCGAACTATGCTAGCCTGCGCACAGCGATTTTGTGACCAAGAGCTATGAAAGCAAAGGTGAAATGGGTTGACGGCGCGCTGATGCTGGGCGAGTCGGGCAGCGGGCACGCGCTGGTGATGGACGGGCCGGAGGAGCACGGCGGGCGCAACCTGGGCGTGCGGCCCATGGAGATGCTGCTGCTCGGCATGGGCGGCTGCACCCAGTTCGACGTGGTGCACATCCTGCGCAAGGGCCGCCACGACGTGCGCCGCTGCGAGGTGGAGCTCGAGGCCGAGCGCGCGTCCGCCGAGCCCAAGGTGTTCACGCGCATCCACGTGCACTTTCGGCTTGCCGGCCCGGGGCTCACCGCAGCGGCGGTCGAGCGCGCCGTGCGGCTGAGCGCCGAAAAGTATTGTTCGGCCTCGATCATGCTCGGCGCGACGGCGGAGATCAGCCACGACTTCGAGCTCGTCGAGGATGCCGGCGCGTGAGCGCCCGACCCGACGTCGGCTTTGGCGTGCGTCACGTGGCGTTGTTCGTGCGCGACCTGGCGGCCTGCGAGCACTTCTACGTCGACCTGCTGGGCATGCAGGTGGAGTGGCGCCCCGACCCGGCCAACGTGTACCTGACCTCGGGCGGCGACAACCTGGCCCTGCACCAGGCCCTGCCGGACGCCGAACGCGACGAGGCGCGGCAGCGCCTCGACCACATCGGCGTGCTGCTTTCCGCGCCCGAGGCCGTCGACCAGTGGTTCGCGTGGCTCGGCGAGCACGGCGTGCGCATGCGCACCGAGCCGCGCACCCATCGCGACGGTGCGCGCAGCTTCTACTGCTACGACCCCGACGGCACCGTGGTGCAGTTCATCCACCACCCGCCGGTGGGTGCCTGGGAAGGCGGCCGCCGGCCGTGACGCCCCGCCAGGACGTGGTCGGGGTGCGGGCCGACCCTCCCCTGGCGCCCGCCCGCCGCCCGGTCTTCGACCCTTGTGTCCGCTGTGGTTTTGGGCTAGCCTCGCGCCCCTTTTTTCGCCAACCGGGTTGACGCGTCGATGGCCAAGCGAGCCCTGAAGCTGCACGGCTTCAACAATCTGACGAAGACGCTGAGCTTCAACATCTACGACATAAATTATGCGGCCGACCCGGCGCAGGAGCGCGAGTACATCCGCTACATCGACGAGGCTTACAACGGCAACCGGCTGACGCAGATCCTCACCGACGTGACCGAGATCATCGGCGCCAACGTGCTCAACGTCGCGCACCAAGACTACGACCCGCACGGGGCCAGCGTCACCATGCTCATCTCGGAGGAGCCGATCGCCGCCGAGCAGATCTCCAACAGCGAATCGCCGGGGCCGCTGCCCGAGTCCGTGGTCGGCCACCTGGACAAGTCGCACCTGACCATCCACACCTATCCCGAGAGCCACCCCGACAACGGCATCTCGACCTTCCGCGCCGACATCGACGTGGCGACCTGCGGGCGGATCTCGCCACTGAAGGCGCTCAACTACCTGATTCACAGCTTCGAGTCGGACATCGTGATCATGGACTACCGGGTGCGCGGCTTCACCCGGGACGTCAACGGCAAGAAGCACTACATCGATCACAAGATCAACTCGATCCAGAACTACATCGCCAAGGACACCAAGGACAGGTACCAGATGATCGACGTCAACGTGTACCAGGAGAACATCTTTCACACCAAGATGATGTTGAAGGACTTCAGGCTGGACAATTACCTGTTCGGGGTCGACGCCGACGACGTCTCGCCCAACGAGCAGCACGTCATCACCCAGCGCCTGCGCCGCGAGATGCTCGAGATCTTCTACAGCCGCAACATGTCGCGCGGCCAAAGGATCAACTGACCGGGCGCCATGGAGACCTACCTGGTCGGCGGCGCCTTACGCGACCGGCTGCTCGGCCGGCCGGTCAAGGATCGCGACTGGGTGGTGACGGGCGCCACCCCCGAGGATCTGATCGAGCGCGGCTTCCGCCGCGTCGGCAAGGCCTTCCCGGTGTTCCTGCACCCCCAGACCCGGGAGGAGTACGCCCTGGCCTGCCGCAGTCGCGGCGACGCCGCGTCCGCCGGGCCGCAGGTCTCCATCGAAGAGGATCTGCGCTCGCGCGACCTCACGGTCAACGCCATGGCGGAGGACGCCGCCGGCCATCTCGTCGACCCGCTCGGCGGGTTGCGCGACCTCGAGCGGCGCCGGCTGCGGGCGGCCTCGCCCGAGGCCTTCGCCGCGGACCCGCTGCGCGTGCTGCGGGTCGCCCGGCTGGCCGCGGAACTCGCGCCGCTGGGCTTCGAGGTGGAGCCGGAGACGCGCCGGGCGATGCGCTCGCACCGCGTGCGCGAGGGCCTGGTGGCGCTGGCCGGCGAGCGCGTGTGGGGGGAGATTCGCCGCGCCCTGGCGAGCGACGACCCACCGCGCTTCGTGCGCGAGCTGCGCGCCGCCCACGTGCTCGAAGACGTGCTGCCCGAGGTCGACTGTCTGTTCGGCGTGCCGCAGCCGACGCGCTGGCACCCCGAGATCGACACCGGGGTGCACACGTTGATGGTGCTGGAACAGGCCGCGGCCCTGTCGCCGCGGGTGGACGTGCGCTTCGCCGCGCTGACCCACGACCTCGGCAAGGGCGACACGCCGCCGGAGATCCTGCCCAGCCACCGCGGCCACGAGGAGCGCGGCGTGACGCTGGTCGATCGCCTGTGCGCACGCATCCGCGTGCCGGGTGCGACGGCGCGGTTGGCGCGCCACACGGCGCGCTGGCACGCGCACGTGCACCGGGCACGGGAACTGCGCCCCGCCGTCGTGCTGGACGTGCTGGAAGGCTGCGACGCCTTCCGGCGTCCCGAGGACTTCGCCGCCCTGCTGCTCGCCTGCGAGGCCGACTACCGCGGGCGGGCGGGCTTCGAGCACCGCCCCTACCCCCAGGCCGGGTTCTTCCGCACGGCGCTGGACGTGGCTGCGCGGCTCGACGCTGCGGCCGCGGTCGGTGCCCGGACCGGCCCCGGCGCGGCCCGGGCCCTGCGCGAGGCGCGGGCCGCGGCGATCGCCGCCCTGCCCCGACCCGGGAACGATCAGGCGTAGGCCAGCGGGTCGGCCTGCCCCCGGCAGCGGTAGTGGCTGGGCTCGGGTACCGGGCCGTCGATGCGCAGCGCGGTCAGCGCACCGCCCCACAGGCAGGCGGTGTCGATGGCCCAGACGTTGTGCAGCGCGGCATAGCCGTGGGTCGACCAGTGGCCGAACACGATGCGCTCGCCGCGGCTGGCGCGCGTGGGGTGGGTGTACCAGGGGACGGTGCCGGCGGCCTGGCTGCCGGGCGGCCCCTTTTCCTTCAGCGCCAGGGTGCCGTCCATCGCGCAGTAGCGCAGCCGGGTAAAGCAGTTGGTGATGAAGCGCAGGCGCTTCATGCCCTTGAGGGCAGGGTCCCAGCGGCGTGGCTTGTTGCCGTACATGTCGAGGAAGTAGGCGAGATGGTCGTCGCCCTGCAGCTGCGTCTCCACTTCGCGCGCGCAGGCCGCGGCGGTCGGGACGTCCCACTGCGGCGGCAGCCCGGCGTGGATCATGGTGAAGCCCAGGGTCTCGTCGCGGTGCAGCAGCGGGCGGTGGCGCAACCAGTGCAGCAGTTCGTCGCGGTCGGGCGCCGCCAGCACCGCCCCCAGCCCGGTGTCGCCGTTGTGCTTGGCGGTGTTGCCGGCGGCGACCGCCAGCAGGTGCAGGTCGTGGTTGCCCAGCACCGCCACCGCGCTGTCGCCGAGCCCGCGCACGAAGCGCAGGCACTCGAGCGACTTGGGGCCGCGGTTGACCAGGTCTCCGACGAACCAGGCACGGTCCAGGGCGGGATCGAAACCCAGCCGGTCCAGCAGCGCGCGCAACTCGTCGTAGCAACCCTGCAGGTCGCCGAGGACGTAGGTGCCCACCCGGTTAGTGGACGGCGCGGGGCATGGACAGCGAGAACGGGGCGATGGGGGCGAGAAAGCGAGCGCCCTCGTCGTTGACCATCTCGTATTCGCCCTCCATGCTGCCCACCGGCGTCTCGAGCACCGCACCGCTGGTGTAGCGGAAGGCCTCGCCGGGACGCAGGTAGGGCTGCTCGCCGACCACCCCTTCGCCGCGGACCTCCTGGATCTTGCCGTTGGCGTCGGTGATGACCCAGTGCCGGTTTAGCAGCTTGGCCGGGACCACGCCGGCATTGGCGATGGTGATGGTGTAGGCAAAGACGTAGCGGTCGTCCTGGGGGTCCGACTGTTCGGCGACGTAGGTGGTTTCCACGCCGATGTCGATCCGGTGTTCCGGCTGTTCCATATCCCGGGTCTCGGGGTTGTTGGCACCAGTAGAAAAGCTATCGGGCCCGGGCGGGGAAGACAAGGGGGTCAAGTCTGGGGTTGGCCGGTCGAAAATACCGGATAGGACGCTAAATCGGGTTATGCTAAGACGAATGCCGGTGGCTCGCGCAAGCGGCGCGACGAACCGGCCACGGGCGTATCGTTGAACGGTTGCAGCAGCCCGGCGCCGCGGCGGGTCGGCGCTGGCGGGACGAACTGGAACGGGGGCGAGTTCATGCATTCCCATCACCGCAAAGGCGACTTCTTGACGTGGTTCCTGCTGACCGTCGCGCTCGGCCTCGGGCTGACGGTGGCCCTGCAGGCGCGGGCCCGGCAGGCGGAGCCCGAACCCCTGCCTGATGCGGGGCAAACCCGCACCGGGAGCCTTGTGCTAGGCTCATCGACCCTGCAGGCATCGAGGGTCGAACCGTGGCGGAACCGCTCGCCGTCGGCGTCGTAGGCGTCGGCTACCTGGGAAGATTTCACGCGCTCATCCACGCCCGCCACCCCGAAGTCGAACTGGTCGGGGTGGTCGACACGAACCCGGAGACGGCCCGCAAGGTCGCGGCGGAGGCCGGTTGCGAGGCCTTCACCGACCCCCGCGAACTCCTGGACCGCGTCGAAGCGGTCAGCATTGTGGTGCCGACCACGGCCCATCTCGAGGTCGCGCGGCTGTTCCTCGAACGCGCCAAGCACGTCCTGCTGGAAAAACCCATTGCCGGTACCCTCGCAGAGGGCCGTGAGATCGTGCGGCTCGCCGAGCAGGCCGGGGTCACGCTGCAGGTGGGTCACCTGGAGCGCTTCAACGCGGGTGTAATGGCGCTGGCCGGCCGCATCGCGCGGCCGCGCTTCATCGAGGCGCACCGCATGAGCCCGTTCGTGGCACGCGCCACCGACGTCGACGTGATTTCCGATCTGATGATTCACGACATCGACATCGTGCTGGCCCTGGTGGACGCCGAGATCGCCGCCATCTCCGCTGTCGGCACCGCCGTCCTGACCGACCACATCGACATCGCCAACGCCCGGCTGGAGTTCACCGACGGCTGCGTCGCCAACGTGATCGCCAGCCGGGTGTCGCGCGACCGGATGCGCCGCATCCGGGTGTTCGAACATCACCGCTACCAGTCGCTGGATTTCATCGACCAGACGCTCGACGTGGTCTACCCGAAGGCGGCCGAAGGCAAGGAGTGGCCCGAGATCGTGACCGAGCGACTGGAGATCGAGCCGGTGAAGCCGCTCGACGAGGAGATTCACGCCTTCGTGCGCTGCGTGCGCAGCGGCGAGCCGCCACTGGTCGGCGGCGCCGTCGGCCTGCGCGCGCTGGACGTCGCGCTCGAGGTCAAGCAGCGGATCGAGCAGCAGGCGGGCGGGCGCTGACGGCGATTACTCTCGCCAAGACGCCAAGACGCCAAGACGCCAAGACGCCAAGACGCCAAGACGCAAAGCACATTGCTTGCTTGCAGGTGGGCGGGCTCCGGCCGGTCGGTTCCTTGCGCGGAACGCGTGGTGGGCGTCGGCGCTGGCGGCCGTTGTTCTCGCCAAGCACGCCAAGGACGCCAAGAAGACGTCTTGTTTGCTGGCGGGCGAGTTGGGGGATGGGCAAGCGCTGGAAAGGCCGCCAAAGGCACAGGCCGTGCCGGCAAAAGGAGCTTTGCGTGCTTGGCGTCTTGGCGAGAGCAGCCGCCGTTTACTGCGTCAGCCTGAGCGCCAGCTCGATCGCCGCCTCCAGGCTGCCGGCGTCGGACAGCCCCGTGCCCGCCAGGTCGAGCGCGGTGCCGTGGTCGACCGAGGTGCGGACGATCGGCAGGCCCAGGGTGACGTTGACCGTCGCACCGAAGCCGACGTGTTTCAGCACCGGCAGGCCCTGATCGTGGTACATCGCCAGCACGGCGTCGCTGCCGGCGAGCCGGTGCGGCGTGAACAGGGTGTCGGCCGGCAACGGGCCGACCAGGTCGAGACCCTCGGCCTTGAGCTGCTCCAGCACCGGTTCGATCACCTCGATCTCCTCGCGGCCGAGGTGTCCCTGTTCGCCGGCGTGGGGGTTGAGACCGCACACCAGGATCCTGGGCTCGGCGATCCGGAAGCGTTCGTGCAGGTCGGCGTACAGGACACGGATTACCGCTTCGAGCCGTTCGCGGGTGATGGCGTCCGCCACCGCGCGCAGCGGCAGGTGCGTGGTGGCCAGCGCCACCCGCAACTCGGGGCAGGCCAGCAGCATGACCGGGTGGCCGCCGGTGCGCGCGGCGAGGTATTCGGTGTGGCCGCTGAAGGGGATGCCCGCGTCGTTGATCAGGCCCTTGTGCACCGGTGCGGTGATCATGGCGGCATAGCTGCCGTCGAGGCAGCCGTCGACCGCGGCGTCGAGGGTCTCGAGCACGTAGCGGGCGTTGCCGGGATCGAGGTGGCCGGGCTCGGCCGGCCGCGCCAGCGCGATCGGCCGCACCAGCAGTTCGTTCTCCTCGGCCGGAGTCGACGGCGGTTCGGCGCCGATCTCGTGCAGGCGCAGCGGCAGCCGCAGCCGGCGGGCGCGGTCGGCCAGCAACTGCGGGTCGCCGAGCGCCACCAGCGGCCGCGGCCAGCGCCGCTGGGCGATGCGCACCGTCAGATCAGGCCCGATGCCGGCGGGCTCGCCCGTGGTCAGCGCGAGCGTGCCCGTGTGCCCGGCGCCGCGGCTGCCCTCCTCATTCGGAATCGGCGACCTGAACTTCAATGTAGGCTTCGTCGCGTAAGCGGCGCAGGTAGAGTTCCATCGCCTCGTCGGCCTTGCGGTCGCGCAGCACCTGGCGGGCGTTGGCGCGCATGACCTCGTCCGTGGCGTCGTGGTCGCGGCGCTCGAGGACCTGCACGATGTGCCAGCCGAAGTCGGTCTTGAAGGGCTCGCTGACCTCGCCCGGCGCCAGCGCCTTCATCTCCTCCTCGAAGCGCGGCACCGTGTCGCCGGGGCCGAGCCAGCCCAGGTCGCCGCCGCGGATGGCCGAGGCCCGGTCGTCGGAGTTGGAGCGGGCCAGGGTGTCGAAGTCGTCGCCGTCGATGATCCGCGAACGCAGCCGCTCGAGCCGCGCTCGGGCCTCCGTGTCGGCGGTCAGCTCGTTGGTCCGGATCAGGATGTGCCGGGCGTGCGTCTGCGAGACGATGGCCCTTTCGGTGCCCTTGAAGTCCTCCAGTTTGATCAGGTGGAAGCCGCTGCCGCTGCGCATCGGCCCGGCGATGCCGCCGCGCGGCAGGGTCGCCACCGCCTCGGCGAACAGGCTCGGCACCTGTTCGGCCTTGAGCCAGCCCAGGTCGCCGCCCTGGAAGGCCTGCTGGCCGTCGGACTCGGCCTGGGCCAGGGCGCGGAAGTCCGCGCCGTCGCGCAGTTCGGCGAGCAGGCGTTCGGCGCGGGCGCGGGCGCGGTCGAGCTGCTCGGGACTGGCGCCGTCGGGGGTCGCGACCAGCAGGTGGAGGATGTGGAAGTCGGTGCGTCCGCCGGGGCGGCTGCCGCCGCTGGCGAGGTAGTTGTCGATCTCGGCCTTGGTGACCTGGATGCGGTTGGTGACCTCGCGGTTGCGCAGCCGCGACACCAGGATCTGCTCGCGCAGGTTCTCGCGGAACTCGTCGAACGACGCGCCGTCGGCCTCGATGGCCTCGCGCAGCTGGGCTACGGAGAGCCGGTTGTTCTGCGCGATGTTGGTCAGCGCCTGCGTTAGGGTGTCGTCGTCGACGCTCAGGCCGAGCCGCTCGGCCTCGGCCAGCTGCAGCTTGCGCAGGATGACCCGCTCCAGCGCCTTTTCCTGCAGCACCTGCTCCGGCGGCATGGGCACGTTGGCCTGCTGCACCTGGGCAGCCAGGCGCCCCATTTCCTCGCGCAGTTCGCTGTACAGCACCACGTCGTCGTTGACTACCGCGACGATGCGCTCGAGCAACTGCGGCGCGCCCCAGGCGGACCCGGCAGCAGCGGCGCACAGCACCAGTGCCGCCAGTGCTCCTCGTCGGTTGAACCACTTGATCATACTGATTACCTGTAACCGTATATCCGTTCTTTCAGGAACTCGTCGATGTCGTTGCCCAGTTGCCCCAGGCCATAGAGTTCGAGTTGCAGCAGGAAGGCGAGGTTTTTGTCGTCGTCGGCCCCGTCGACGTATTGCTGCACGATCGCCCTGGTCCGCCAACAGCACTCGCCGTACTCGATGCCGAACGCGGATTCCAGGCTCTCTCGCTTGATCAGCGAGTAGTTCCAGCGGCCGATGACCCGCGTCCGGTCCCCGATCGGCCAGACGAACGCCAGGTCGGTCTGGTCCACGTCGTTGACGTCGGCCGGCGCATCCCGCAACCGGTAGCTGGCATACAACGCCCGGCCGTCGCGGCCGCGGTAGCGGGCCTCCGCCAGGGCCTGTTCGAACAGGCTGTCGTGCGGATTCCATTCGGCGATCGCCCGCAGCTCCCAGCCGGCGGCCGGGTAGACGGCGATGTCGCCCACCAGGGACGAGGTGGCGTCGTCCTCGACCGCTGCGCCGGGCAGCGTCACCTCGCGGTCCGCGAAATACAGGATTTGCCCCGCGCCCACGCGCAGTACCTCGGCACCCGTGGCGTCGGCTAGCGTGCTGCTGCCGACGTACAGCGTCAGCTGGTTGGCGTCGCCTTGCCGGTCCGGGCCGTTGAAGCGGTTGTCGCGAAACAGCGACCCGGCGTTGAAGTCCAGCGCCGTGGTGTCGAACACCGGCAGGTCGTCCTGGTCGACGTCGGGCACGTAAAGGTAGTAGAGCCGGGGCTCCAGCGTCTGTCGCAGCGCGGTGCCGAACCACTCGGTGTTCCGGTCAAAAT
Source organism: Gammaproteobacteria bacterium (assembly GCA_037382265.1). GTDB lineage: Bacteria > Pseudomonadota > Gammaproteobacteria > Chromatiales > Chromatiaceae > JARRQB01. Next base: position 9,768 of record JARRQB010000016.1, read on the forward strand.
ACAGACCGCCGTCGAGCGAGAAAATTCCCAGCAGCCGATCGGGCGAGGCGTCGGTGAGTCCGGCAACCTCCTGGTCGTCCAACCGATACGCCGTGTAGCGCGCCTGCACCTTGGGTTCGAGGAAACCCCACACCTGCCGCAAGGGCAGGCTGACGCCAGGCTTGACGTCGACGCGGTGGCCGACCGTGGAATCCTTGCGGTGAAAGTACACATACTCGCCGTCCGCCAGGTAGCGCAGCCCGGTGGTGGAGGGGCGGTCGAAGGTGAAGGCGAGTTGCGGCAGGCGGGCGTACGGGCGATTCGCCGTCGCGGTAGCGCGGTCCACGGTCTGGTAGTACTGGAGCCGTCCCAGCAAGCCCCAGTCGTCGCCGCGGTAGCGGAGCTCGCCGGCGCGCTCGAGGTGCGTGATGCTGGTCGTCGACAGGTTGCTGCCGAAGTCCAGCGCGGCAGCGCGCAGGGCACCGGCGCCGCGGGCGCCGCCCTCTTCGAATTCCCGGTCGTTGGGGATGATCTCGCCGAACAGTTCCGACCGGTAGTGGTCGGTGAGCAGCCGTGCCTCGCCACCCAGCATCAGGCCCCGTTTGCTCAGATACCGGGGGGCGAAGGTGGCGTCGTAGTTGGGCGCCAGGTTGAAGTAATAGGGTACTTTGAGGTCCAGTCCGTTCTTGCTCGAGTAGCCCCCCGACGGCAGCAGGAAACCGCTGCGCCGCCGGTCGTCGATCGGGAAGGTGAAGGTGGGCAGGTAGCCGATCGGGACGTTCTTGAACTCCAGCACCGCGTTGTCCGCCGTCGCCAGGCCCTCGGCGTGGTCGACCTCGAGGGTTCCCGCCGACAACAGCCAGTCCTCGTTGCCGGGCCGGCAGGTGGTGAAGGTGATGTTCTCGTAGCGGCTCTGCGCATTGCCGAGGAATTCGGCCACGTCGGCCGTGCCGCGCCCCCGCGCGCTCGGGATGCGGTATTCGACCTGCTCGATGCGGGCGTGGTCGGTCCGGCGCTCGAACGCGGCGCGCTGGCCGGCTATTCGGCCCTCAGGGCGCCGCACCAGGACGTCGCCGGCCGCAGTGATCACGTCGGTGGCGCGCTCGTAGGTCACCTGGTCGGCGAACAATTCCTGGGTGCCGTCCGTCAGGTGCACGTTGCCGCGCAAGGTGGCGGCCTGCCCGGTCTCGTCCATCACCACCGCATCCGCGTCGGCGACCAGTTCGGCACCCTGGCTGGCGCCGGCCATCACGGTGGCGGACACCGGCCGGGGTCCGGCGCACTGCGACCAGTCGATGCCGGCATCGATGTCGCGGGTCGTCGAGACGGCGTCATCGGCATCGCTCAGGGTGAACGGGACGCTTGGCCCGGGCTCCGGGCTGGCTGCGGCAGCAGGCGTCGCCACGGCCGGGGCGCGGGGCTCCGGTGCGGCCGCGGCCGGCGGGGTTGG
>JARRQB010000017.1:0-10190 GCA_037382265.1 Gammaproteobacteria bacterium
GTTTTGCATGGCAGTTGAACGTACCCTGTCGATCGTCAAGCCGGACGCTGTGGCGAATAACGTCATTGGTGAGATCTACAGTCGGTTTGAGCAGGCGGGTTTGCGCATCGTCGCGGCCAGGATGCTGCACCTCACGAAAGAACGGGCCGGCGCGTTCTACGACGTCCACAAGGAACGGCCCTTCTACGCGGATCTGGTCGAGTTCATGACCTCCGGCCCGGTCATGGTTCAGGTGCTCGAGGGTGAGGACGCCATTGCCAGGAACCGCGAGGTGATGGGCGCCACCAACCCGGCCGAAGCGGCGCCCGGCACCATTCGTGCCGACTTTGCCGAGAGCATCGACGAGAACGCGGTACACGGTTCGGACGCGCCGGAGACGGCAGCGCGCGAGATCGACTTCTTTTTCCCCGACGGCGTGTGCGAACGCACGCGCTGAGTCAGCGGAACGACCTTGGCAGCGTCGCAACGCATCAACCTGCTCGACCTGGATCGCCGGGCGACCGAGGCCTATTTCAGCGGGCTCGGTAGCAAGGCGTTTCATGGGCGCAACCTATTCAAGTGGGTCCACAAGCACGGTGTGACCGACTTCGATGCGATGACGGATCTGCCGAAGACCCTGCGCGGCGAATTGGGTGAGCGAACCGAGATCCGCCTGCCCGAACTGGTGTTCGAGCAGCCGTCCTGGGACGGGACCACCAAGTGGATTCTGGAACTGACCGACGGCCAGCGGGTGGAGACCGTCCACATCCCCGACGGGCGCCGCTCCACGATTTGCGTGTCCTCGCAGGTCGGCTGCGCGCTGGATTGTTCCTTTTGTTCGACGGCCCGGCAGGGGTTCAGCCGCAACCTGACGGTCGGTGAGATCATCGGCCAGGTCTGGCACGCCACACGCGAGTTGGGCGCGCCGCCGAGCAACGTGGTCATGATGGGCATGGGCGAGCCCCTGGCCAACTTCGACGCCGTGGTCAGCGCCATGGACATCATGCAGGACGATCTGGCCTACATGATTTCCAAGACGCGCGTTACCCTAAGCACCTCCGGGGTGGTGCCCAATATTTACCGCCTGCGCAACGTCTCGGATGTCAGCCTGGCGGTTTCGCTGCACGCGCCGGACAACGCGCTGCGGGATGAACTGGTGCCGATCAATCGCAAGTATCCGCTGGAGCAATTGATCCCGGCCTGCCGGGAGTTCATCAAGGCGGACAAGCGGCGCAAGATCACCTGGGAGTACGTCATGCTCGACGGCGTCAACGATTCCGACCGGCATGCCAAGGCACTGGTGCGCCTGCTGGAGGGCACGCCTTCCAAGGTCAATCTGATTCCGTTCAATCCCTTCCCGGGCTCGCCTTACCGGACCTCGCCGGATGCGCGCATCGAACAGTTTCGCCAGCGTCTGCTGCGCTCGGGCATCATGGCCATCAAGCGCAAGACCCGCGGTGACGACATCGACGCCGCCTGCGGTCAGCTGGTGGGCAAGGTGCGCGACCGCTCGCGCCGCCAGCTACGGCTGCAGCAGGCAGAGGCCGCGCGATGAAGCGGCGCGCCCGTGTCGCGGCGGCACTGGCGCTGGGCTGGGCGCTCGGCCTCGCCGGCTGCGCCGGCACCGGTGGCATGCGGCTGGACGAGGGGGGCGACGCGACCGGCGAACTCGGCCAGATCAAGCCGGTGTCCAACCCGGCCGACGTGTACATCCAACTTGCCGTCGAGTACCTGCGCAACAACACCTACTCGGTTGCGCTGCAAAATGCCAAGAAAGCGGTCATCGTGTCGCCGGACTACGCCACCGCGCACAACGTGCTGGGCGTCGTCTACCAACGCATCGGCGAGCGCGAACAGGCCGAGAAGCACTTCCGCAAGGCGGTGGCGCTCGATCCCAGGGATCCGTTCGCGCTCAATGCCTATGGTGGTTTTCTGTGTGCCGGCAAACGCTTCGACGAGGCCGACACCATGTTTCGCCGGGCGCTCGAAAACCCGCTCTACCAAACCTCCTGGGTCGCCTTGACCAACGCCGGCATGTGCGCTGCTCAGGCCGGCCGCAGGGATCAGGCGGAGGCTTATCTCAGGAAAGGGCTCCAGGCGAACGGGAAATTCGCTCCTGCTTTGCTCAAAATGGCCGATATCAGCTACGAACAGGGCAACATGCTGTCCGCCCGCGCCTATCTGCAGCGCTACGCCGAGGTAGCGGAGCCCACGGCCGAATCCCTCTGGTTGGGAATTCGTACCGAGCGGGCGTTGGGCGACCGTGATCAGGAAGCCAGCTACAGCTTGCTGTTGCGCGCCCGCTACCCGGATTCGAACGAGGTCCAGCTGTTGAACGAGTCGAGAACGCCATGAACGCCGTAGTCGACGAAGCCGGCAAGAACGTCACCGAGTTTCGGGTGCCTGGCCCCGGCGAGCGCCTGCGCTCGGCGCGCCTGGCCCGGGGCCTGGAATTGAGCAAGCTCGCGGCCCAACTGCACTTGAGCGACGCGACGGTGCAGGCCCTCGAGCGGGACGACTTTGCGGCCCTGCCGGGGCGGGTCTTCGTCCGCGGCTACATCCGCAACTACGCCCGCCTGGTCGGTATCCCGGTCGATTCGGTGCTCAAGCAACTGGACGAGCAGATGCCGGACGATGCGCAGACCCTGCGCCTGAACCCGGTGGGCGCGCAGATAAGGCGCGAGGTGCGCAGTAGCCACGGCGTCGTGCGGCTGATTACCTGGCTGGTGGCGTTAGCGGTCGCCGGCTTGTTCGTCGTGTGGTGGAAGGGTTACCTGTCGTGGCAGACCGCCGATGACGCCGCCGCGGCGGTCACCACCGCCCCTGTCGCCGCCGTGTCACAGCCGACAGCCCCCACGTTACCAGGCGACCGCGCGGCGAGCCCACCGCCGCGTGTCGAGTCGAAGGTGAGCCCCGCCGCGACGACTGCGCCGGCCGTGACCTTCGCGGCCGGGCCGCCGGACAGCGCGCCGCCGGCGCGGCCCACGCCCGCTCGCTCTGAGCCGGGCCCGTCTGCATCCGCCGCCGCGTCGAGCGCGCCGCCGGTCGCGGCCGAGCCCGCCGAGCCCGTCGTGCAGCTGAGCTTCGACGGCGCCTGCTGGGTGGATGTGCGCGACGCCGAGCGCAAGTTCAAGCTGTTCGGCGAAATGCCCAAAGGCACCACCAAGGTGCTGGGCGGCAAGCCGCCTTACGACGTGGTTCTCGGCAATGCCGGCGCGGTGCGGGTGAGCGTCAACGGCGAACCGTACGACGTCGGCCGACACGCGCTGGGCAACGTGGCGCGCTTCCGGCTCGACCCCCGCCAGAACTAAGGCCAGTCACGAATTCGATGCGAGCGGACGCCTGCCGCAGCGCGGCCGGGTAATGACCTTATGGGGAAAAACATTCAGGCCATTCGCGGGATGCGCGACATCCTGCCCGACCAGACGCCGCTGTGGCAGTGGCTGGAAGATCGTGTGCGCGCCGTGCTCGAAGGCTACGGCTACGGCGAGATCCGCATGCCGCTGCTCGAGATGACGGAGCTGTTCAAACGCTCGATAGGCGAGGTCACCGACATCGTCGAGAAGGAGATGTACACCTTCGATGACCGCAACGGCGACAGCCTGACGCTGCGCCCGGAAGGCACGGCCGGCTGCGTGCGCGCGGCATTGGAGAACGGGCTGTTGCACAACCAGCTGCAGCGTCTGTGGTACCAGGGGCCGATGTTCCGCCACGAACGGCCGCAGAAGGGGCGCTACCGCCAGTTCCACCAGATCGGCGTCGAAGCGTTCGGCATGGCCGGTCCCGACATCGATCTGGAGATCATTCTCGTTACCGCCCGCATCTGGCGGGCGCTGCGCCTCGACGGCCTGGAGCTCCAGTTGAACACCCTCGGTACACCCGGGGAGCGTGGCGCCTACCGCGAACGCTTGGTCGCCTATTTCAGCGACCACCTCGAACGGCTGGACGGCGACAGCCGGCGCCGGTTGGAGACCAATCCGCTGCGTATCCTCGACACCAAGAACCCGGACATGGCCGAGCTGGTGGCGCGCGCGCCGGTACTCGGCGATCACCTCGGCGACGCCTCGCGGGAGCACTTTGCGGCGGTCTGTGCCGGGCTCGATGCGGTCGGCGTGCCGTACACGCTGAACCCCCGCCTGGTGCGCGGTCTGGATTATTATTCGCGCACCGTGTTCGAGTGGGTCAGCAACCGCCTCGGCGCGCAGGGCACGGTCTGCGCCGGGGGCAGGTATGATGGCCTGATCGAGCAGCTCGGGGGGCGGCCGACGCCCGCGGTCGGCTTTGCCATGGGGCTGGAGCGCCTGATCTCGTTGCTCGAGGACGCGGGGCGGCATTCCGCCTCGGGCGACGTGGACGTCTATCTGGTGTTGGTGGGCGAGGCGGCCGAGCGTGCCGGGCTCACCCTGGCCGAACAGCTGCGCGACGGTCTGCCCGGACGCCGGGTCATGACCAACTGCGGCGGAGGCAGCTTCAAGGCCCAGTTCAAGCGGGCCGACAAGAGCGGCGCCGAGGTGGCGGTCATTCTGGGCGAGGGCGAGGTGGTGGCGGGCGTGGCGGGCCTCAAGCCGCTGCGCGGCGGTGGCGCGCAGGAAGGCGTCGCCCTGGCGGCGCTGCCCGGGCGTCTGGCACAGTGGTTCGCAGACCGGTGAAAGCGAGGAGATCCGACAGTGGCTGAGTACATGAACGACGACGACCAGGTCGAAGCGCTCAAGCGATGGTGGAAGGAGAACGGCAAGTCCATCATCGGCGGAGTCGTGCTCGGCCTGGTGCTGGTTGGCGGCTGGCAGGGGTGGCAGCGCTACACGACCGGGCAGGCGGAACGGGCCTCGGCCTACTTCACCCAGTTTTCGCAAGCGGTGCGGGGCGGCGACCTGGCGGCGGCGCGCCAGCAGGGGGAGCGCCTGATCGGCGAGTTCGGCGACGCCACCTACGGTGTCCTGGCGGCTTTGGACCTGGCGCGCCTGACCTACGAGGCCGGTGAGCCGGCCGCCGCGCGGGCGCGCCTGGAGTGGGCCATGGCGCAGGCCGGTGATCCGGCGCTGGAGCAGCTCGCGCGGTTACGCCTGGCCCGTCTGCTGCTCGACGAGGGCAAGCTGGACGGAGCCGAACGGCTGGTCGGCGAACCGTCGTCAGGCGCTTTCAGCGGCGAATACGCGGCCTTGCGCGGCGACATTGCCAGCGCCCGCGGCAACGCCGCGGCCGCACGCCGGGCCTACGAGGAGGCCCTGGCCCAGGGGGCCAGTGCAGGCGAGTTGATCCGCATGAAGCTCACCGAGCTGGGTGTTGCAGCGGCTGCCGGCTGAGGGGTTCCCCATGCGACCTGTTCGACGTCTGTGGCCCCTGATCCTGGCGGCGGGTCTGCTCGGCGGCTGTGCCAGCTGGCTGGAGAGCCCGGCCGGCGGCGAGCCGGCGGAACTCACCGATCTGGTCGACCCGCTCGAGCTCGCCACCGTCTGGCGGCGCGATCTGGGTGGCGGCAGCGACGGTCAACAACTCGGGCTGCGGCCCCGACTCGCCGGTGGCCGCCTGTACGCGGCGGATCACGGCGGCGACATTCTGGCCATGGAGGCCGAAACCGGTGCGGTCATCTGGCGAGTGGAGACCGGCGAGCCGCTCTCGGGTGGCCCCGGCGTCGGCGCCGGGCTGGTGCTGGTCGGCACGACCGAAGCCGAGGTGTTCGCGTTGGATATCGACACCGGCGAGGAGCGATGGCGCGTCCGGGTCACCAGCGAGGTCCTGGCGCCGCCGGCGGCGGCCGTCGACACCGTGGTCGTCCACACGCTCGACGGTCGCATCTTGGGGCTCAACGCCGCGGACGGCACCGAACGCTGGCGCTACGAGCGCAGCATTCCGGTACTGACGCTGCGCGGCAACGGCGCGCCGGTAATCGACGGCACGTCGGTCTACTGCGGCCTGGCCGGCGGCAAGGTGGTGGCGCTCGATCTGGCCAAGGGCGTCCCCGTCTGGGAGGCCACGGTGACGGTGCCGAGCGGCCGTTCCGAACTCGAACGCCTGGCCGACATCGACGGCGACCCGCTGGTGTACGCCGGGGTGGTGTTCGTCGCCACCTACCAGGGCGACGTCGCAGCCGTCGGGCAGGGCACCGGCAACCTGCTGTGGCAGCGCGAGCTGTCGTCCTACAGCAGCCCGAGCGCCGACTGGCGACAAGTGTACGTGACGGACGACCAGGGCTTCGTATGGGCACTCGATGCCAACACGGGTTCGGCACGCTGGCGCCAGGAGGCGCTCGCCAACCGCCGCCTGAGCGGTCCCGCGGCGCTGCTGGGCGATTACGTGGTCGTGGGGGACCTGGAGGGTTACGTGCACTGGCTGTCCGCGGACGACGGCCACATCCTCGGCCGCGCGCGCGTCGGCAGCGACCCCATTTCGGCGGCACCGGTCGCCGGCAACGGAGTGGTTTACGTGCTGGGCCAGGGCGGCGAACTCGCGGCGCTGCGGGCCCCGGAACCGGCGTCGCCCTAGCGCGGGACCCCGATGCTACCCGTCGTCGCGCTGGTCGGCCGCCCCAACGTGGGCAAGTCGACCCTGTTCAACCGGCTGACCCGCAGTCGTGATGCCCTGGTGGCCGATCAGCCGGGGCTCACCCGCGACCGCCAGTACGGCGTCGGTCAACTCGGTGACCAGCCCTATGTCGTGGTGGATACCGGAGGCATCAGCGGCGATCTCGAGGGGATCGACGCCCTGATGGTCCAGCAGGTCCGCCGCGCCATCGGTGAGGCGGACCACGTGCTGCTGCTGCTGGATGGCCGCGAGGGCCGGACCGCGGCTGACGAAGCGATCGCAGACGAGCTGCGCCGCACCGGCAAGCCGGTCACCGTGGTCGTGAACAAGACCGAACAACTCGACCGCGATCTGGCCGCCGCGGAGTTTCACGCCCTGGGCCTGGGCGAGCCCCACGCCATTGCGGCGGCGCACGGTCGGGGCGTCAAATCGCTAATCGACTACGTGCTGGCGACCCTGCCGCCGTCGTCGCAGGATGCGCCGCCGCCCGAGGCGGGTATCCGGATCGCCGTGATCGGCCGGCCCAACGTCGGCAAGTCGACGCTCGTGAATCGTCTGCTCGGTGAGGAGCGGGTCGTCGCCTTCGACCAGCCCGGCACCACGCGCGACAGCATCCACATCCCGTTCGAGCGCGACGGCCGGCACTACACCCTGATCGACACGGCCGGCGTGCGCCGCCGCGGCAGGGTCGCGGGAGTCATAGAAAAATTCAGTGTGATTAAGACGTTGCAGGCCATGGAGGCGGCCAACGTGGTGCTGCTGGTGCTCGATGCGCAGCAGGGCATTGCGGAGCAGGACGCAGGCCTCGCCGGTCACGTGCTCGAGAGCGGCCGCGCCCTGGTGGTGGTGATCAACAAATGGGACGGACTCGACCCCGACCGCCGGGAGGCGGTCAAGTCGGACATGCAGCGCAAGCTGCCGTTCCTCGACTTTGCCGCGTGGCGCTATGTCTCCGCGCTGCACGGCTCCGGTGTCGGCAAGTTGCTCGAGGCGGTCGAGGCGGCCAACGACGCCGCGATGCGCGATCTGCGCACCCCGGAACTGACCCGGATTCTCGAGGACGCGGTGGCCGAGCACCAGCCGCCGCTGGTGCGGGGCCGGCGTATCAAGTTGCGCTACGCGCACCAGGGCGGCAAAAACCCCCCGTTGATCGTCATCCATGGCAATCAGACCGAGGCAGTGCCGCCTGCCTACCAGCGCTACCTGGTCGGGCGTTTTCGCAAGGCCCTGCAGTTGTCGGGCACGCCGGTGCGACTGGAGTTCAAGACCGGCAAGAACCCCTACGAGGGGCGCCGCAACAAGCTGACGCCGCGCCAGCAGGAGCGCCGGCGGCGGCTGATGAAGCACGTCAAGAGGTCGAACTAAGTCCCGGCGGCGCCGATCGCCGGTGCGGTCGGCGAGGTGGTGCGCGCGTCAGACGTTTCGCCCGGCGCGCGCGAAACCCGGCTGTGCGGAGGGTCGCCGCCGCCGCCAACGGCATGCCCGGCTGCATCGCCGTGACCGTCATCGAATGGCTCACGGGGAGCCGACGACGCGCGGCCAAGTCATAGCACTCGTTAGATAAATAACATTCCCATCATTGATTAGATCCGTTGTCGGGCGCGCCATAGACTGGCGCCATGTCCCGTCTTCAGCCCTTTCTGCCGTTCCTGCGCTGGTTGCCGATGAGCCGCGACAGCGCCCGTGCGGACCTGGTGGCCGGCGTCACCGTGGCGCTGATTCTGGTGCCGCAGAGCATGGCGTATGCCCAGCTGGCCGGGCTGCCGGTGGTGTACGGGTTGTATGCGTCCTTTGTGCCGGTAATCGTCGCCTCGCTCTGGGGCTCCTCCAGTCAGCTGCACACCGGCCCCGTGGCCATGCTGTCGCTGATGTCGGCAGCCGCCGTGGTCCCCTTCGCCGCGCCCGGCAGCGATGGTTTCATCGAGCTGTCGGTCATGCTCGCGCTCATGGTCGGCGTGTTGCGCCTGGCACTCGGCCTGTTCCGGCTCGGGGCGATCGTGAATCTGCTCTCGAGTCCGGTGATCGTCGGTTTCACCAACGCCGCCGCCCTCATCATCGGGTTGTCCCAGCTGAGCAAGATCATCGGCGTTCCGTTCCCGCGCTCCGACCGTTACCTCGCCGACCTGTGGCGGGTGGTGGAGCAGATCGGTGCGACGCACTGGCCGACGCTGGTGTTTGCGCTGGGTGCCTATGCGCTGATCGTCGGGTTGCGCAAGATCTCGCCGACGCTGCCCGGGGTGCTGATTGCCGTGCTCGCAGCGACGGCCATCTCGGCAGCCATCGACTTCGAGCACCGGAGCACGGTGCCGATGGACGCACTGCGCGACGCCGAAGCGGTGACCGGCGTTCAGGCCTTCGCGGCCGCCGCCGACAGGATAACGGCTCTGACCGAACAGATCGCCGCGGCCTCGCGTGAGCTGGGCCGGCTCGAAGACGAGGGTGGCCACGCGGCGATCGCCAAGGCGGCCGAGATTGCGGCCAGGGTGCGGCTGCTCGAGTACGACCTGGCGGCGCTGAAAGCGCAGAACAACGCCCGCCGCATAGCGCTGCACGCCATCCGCTTCGAGGGCGTGACGACCCCGAGCGGCGATGTGCAGTTCTATCGCCGCGGGGCGCTGCCGACGCAAGCGCAGGGAGACGGCCGGAGTTGGCGCTTCGCCGGCCTGGCCGATGGCGGCGTCGAGCTGTCGTCGGGCGGCGCCGTGGTGGGTTACATCCCCAAAGGCCTGCCGGACCTCGCGGTGCCGCGCGTGCAATGGGACTTGGTGCTCGCGTTGCTGCCCGCCGCCGTGGTGATGGCGTTGATCGGCTTCATGGAGGCCACCTCCATTTCCAAGGCGATCGCCACCACCACGGGCGAACGCATCGATGCGAGCAAAGAACTCGTCGGCCAGGGCCTAGCGAACATCGTGGGCAGTTTCTTCAGTTCCTACACGGTCAGCGGATCGTTCTCGCGCTCGGCGGTCGCCGCCAAGACCGGGGCTCGAACCGGCCTGTTCGCGATCATCAGTGCGTTGGCCGTCGTGCTGGTACTGCTGTTTTTCACGCCCTACCTGTACAGCCTGCCGCAATCGGTGCTGGCGGTGATCGTCATGATGGCGGTGTTCGGGCTCATCCGCGTGGCCCCGCTCGTGCACGCCTGGAAGGTGGACCGCTCCGGGGCGGTCATCGGCGTGCTGACGTTCTGCGCCACGCTCGCCATGGCGCCGGCTATCGCCAACGGCATCCTGCTGGGCATGGCCCTGACGGTGCTGGGCTTTCTCTTCAAGAGCATGCGTCCGCGTGCCGAGATCGTCGCGCGCAAGGCCGACGGCACGCTCGGCGGTATCAAGGCCCACCACCTCGAACCCATCAGTCACCAGGTGGTTCCGGTGCGCTTCGACGGTTCGCTGACCTTCTCCACGGTTGCCTACTTCGAGGACATCGTCATCGAGGCGGTCGGCGACTTTCCGCAGGCCAGGGTCATTCTCATCATTGGCAGCGGCATCAACGAAATCGACGCCTCGGGCGAGGAGAAGATCCGCGAGGTCGCCCATCAGTTGCGCAGCCGCGGTGTCGATCTGTGCTTCAGCGGACTCAAACATCAGGTCATGTCGATCCTCCAGCGCACGGACCTGGTCGACCGACTGGGTCCCGACTGCTTCTTCTCCGACAAGGCGACGGCCCTGCGCGCGCTGCTCCGGCGCTTC
>JARRQB010000018.1:0-9958 GCA_037382265.1 Gammaproteobacteria bacterium
CGTTTTTTTGGGCCTTACGCTAATGCTGGCGGTAGTTTCCGTTTGTCCACCGCCGGCCGCATTGAGCTTGGTCAACGCTCGCGGGTCGGCAACTCAGCCCCGTCCCTCCCAGAAGGCCGAGTCCTGCGCCAGGAACTGGTCGAAGGGGATGTAATGAGAGCCGTCGCAGGAGAAGTTCAAGCCGACGATGCCGTTGAACACGTTGATCGAGCCGGCGCGCAGGTACAGCGTCTCGTCCTGAAAGCGCAGCTGCTTGAAGGTGTCCAGGATGGGTCGGATGCTGGACTGCGGAATGACCGCGTCGTGCGGGTATGGGTGGTGCGGGTAGGCGAGGCACACATCCGGGTCGACCAGGTCGTCGAATTCGAGGATCTGGTAGCGGTAGGGGTCTTCGAGGAACCACAGTGTCGCCCGGCTGCTCGAGAAGTGCAGCTTGCAGTGGAAGGCGCCGTTCTCGCTGACCAGTTCCTCGACCACCGGGGTTACCAGATCGATGTTCTCGTCGAGCCGGCTCTGGATCCGGCACTGCTGAAACACCTGGCCGCGGATCGCCGGGTCGCCCTTGATCTGGCGCCAGCGGCTCGGGTCCTCGTACAGCTCCTTGGTGATGGGCAGGTTGCGCAGGTCGAAGTCGGCTCCCAGGTAGCCGATCTGCTTGCCGTGGTGGAATACCCGCTGGATCGCCGTCACCGAGGGTCGGTTGGCCACCAGGCTGATGTAGGCGTGGGACAACACCATGGCCTTCCCTGCCGGCAGGTTCTGCATGTAAGGCCGGTGCGAGCGATCGCGGCCGAAGTCCTTGGCGATCAGGCCCTCGAAGGAGGCGTTGTCGCTGATCTGGTGCGCGTCGTTGTCCAGCGCGTACAGGAACTTGCAGTAGGGCACCTCGGCGATTGCCGAAAGCAGGGTGACGTCGAGCAGTTCCTTGTCGTGCCAGACGCGCACGCAGCGTTCGGCGACCCGATGCATCGGGTCCACCAGCATGTTGTGCAGGGACGCCCGCTGGCGCAGGATGCGCTGCTGCAGGGGCGAGTTGTCGGTCAGCTGGTCGGTGGGTTCCGTCATGCCGGGTGCGTGCTCAATCCTTGCCCGTTCGGCCCGGGCCGTACAGCGGGAAGGGGGTCACGTTGCTGGTGGCCTCGATGTCCAGGATCTTGTTCTGGCCCCGCTGTTCGACTTCGTCGATGCGGATCACCGCGTGCATCGGCAGCATCAGGCGGCCGACGCCCTCGAACTCGGACTTCAGCTTTTCCTCCGAGGGGTCGATGACCACCGACTTGTGGGCGTCGAACAACAGGCCGGCCACTTCGACGAAGCCGTAGAGTTCGCCCTGGCGCACCGACTCGGCGTGCAGTTGGTAGACCTTGCCCTGGGAGTAGAAGGAGATCCTGAATATTCGCATCGTTCGCACCCCTCGGTTTCGCCCGCATTGTAAGCCGAACCCGCGCCCGCGGCTGCGTTATCATGCAAGCGACCGTGGCGAGGGATATTTGCCGAATGAGCTTTCTCAAGCAAACCGAGGCGATGCCGGCGGGCGAGGGCCTGCCGCTCGACCAGGTGCTCGATCACCTGACCTGGAATGCCGACGGCCTGATTCCGGCCATTGCCCAGCAGTACGACAGTGGCGAAGTGCTGATGATGGCCTGGATGAACCGCGAGTCGCTGGAGGAGACGCTGGCGACGAAGCGGGTGTGCTACTTCTCGCGCTCGCGCCAGAAGCTCTGGCGCAAGGGCGAGTCCTCGGGCCAGGTGCAGCACCTCAAGGAACTGCGGCTGGACTGCGACGGCGACACCGTCCTGCTGCGCGTCGACCAAGTCGGCCCGGCCTGCCACACCGGCCGCCGCCCGTGTTTTTACAACCGCGTCGTGGGCGATCGGGTGGTAGTGGACAGCGCGCCGCTCATCGACCCCGCCGAGCTCTATGGCAGGTGAGGGCGGTCTGATCGTCGAGCCGATTCCGGCCTTCGACGACAACTACATCTGGCTGCTGCGCCGGGCGGGCAGCCCGACCTGCGCGGTGGTCGACCCCGGCGACGAGGACCCGGTCATCGAGCGCCTCGACGCGCTGGGGCTGGCGCTCGGCGCCATCCTGATCACGCACAAACACGGCGACCACGTCGGCGGCGTCCGTGCCCTCAAGGCGGTGTGGCCCGACGCCAGGGTCTACGGCCCCGCGGGCGAACCCGTGCCCCAGCGCGAATTCGCCCTGCACGAGGGCGACCGGGTCGAGCTCGCGGACCTGGGTGCGGCGTTCGAGGTCCTGGAAGTGCCCGGCCACACCGAGGGGCACATCGCCTATCTGGGCGACGGCCGCCTGTTCTGCGGCGACACCCTGTTCGCCTGCGGCTGTGGCCGGGTGTTCAGCGGCACCTTCGCGCAGCTGGCCGCCGCCATGGAACGCTTCGCCGCGTTACCGGCCGATACTCTGGTGTACTGCGCGCACGAGTACACGCTCGCCAACATCGGCTTTGCCGAGTGGGTCGAGCCGGCCAACGCCGCGCTCCGCGAGCGCGCGGCGGCGGCCCGCGCCGCCCGGGACCGGCACGAGCCCACGGTGCCCTCGACCCTCGGCCTGGAACTCGCCACCAACCCTTGTCTTCGAGCCGACCGCCCCGAGGTCGCGGCGGCCGCCGCCAGCTGGGCGGGCCGGCCGTTGGACTCCCGCACCGCGGTGTTCACTGCCGTGCGCCAGTGGAAGGACCGGGACTACGACTGACCGAACCCGCCGCGGATGCCGGCGCGCGAGGACTGAGCGAGAATCAGACCCGCGCCTCGCCAAAGGCGCCCTTGTCGATGCCCTCGAACACCCGGGCCTCGACGTGACGGCCGGGCCGCTCCCGGGCACTCGTCTCGGCGACGTGCTGCGCCAGGTTCTCGATGGTGCTGTCGCAGTCGACCAGGTAGCAGCGTCCGACCGGTAGTTCCAGCGCGAACTTCCCTTGCGCCGCGCGGTAGCCGAAGCGCATGCGGCCCGCCGATTCACCCACCAGGTCCTCGCGGGTGGCGATGTAGATGTCGCGCCAGCGGTCCGCCCAGGTCGCCTCCAGCGCGGGCTCGCGCTCACCGTCGCACCGGATCTCGATGCGCGAGCGGTGCCCGTGAGCGATGCGCTGGCAGTTGCCGCGGTGGTGCTTGAGGCCGTGGGCATAGTGGAAGTGCGCCCCGTCGATGCGTTCCGGCTCCAGGGTGAGGCGCAGCTCGGCGACATTCGCCGGCAGGGTGGGGCGCAGCAACTCGAGCGCCGCCCGGCTCACCGCGGCCGGCGCAATCGCCGCCGCCTCGACCAGGGCGACCGCCGCGGCGGGCGAGTCGTGCAGGATCGAGGCGCCGTCGTCGAGCGCGAAGCGCAGCCGCAGCCGGTCGCCGTCCGGCTCGACGGCCAGCCCCGGATGGCGGGCCGGCACCAGCAGCCGGTGGTCGAAGTGCGCGTCCAGGGTGCGCTTGATGTCGCGCTTGACGTGGGCGAAGTCGAGCACCATGCCCTGCGCGTCCAGGGTGCCGCCGAGTTCCACGTGCACCCGCCAGCTCTCGCCCAGCAGGCCGCGCGCCGCGTCCAGGTAGGCGAAGTCGAGAACGGTGAGGTTGCAAACGAAGAGTCGAGCCATCCGGACACTCGCCACCGGGGGTGCTGCGACAGGGAACTGGAGCCAACGGGCGGACTTGAACCGCCGACCTGCCGATTACGAATCGGCTGCTCTACCAACTGAGCTACGTTGGCCGGAAGGGGCGGAAGTATAGATAACTCGCCGGGTTGCGACAACCGACGGGCCGGCGTGTCTCGCTATCCGGCAACCACGGATCCCCGGTGCCTGCCGTTACGACCCCCGGGCCCCGTCGGGCCGTGCCGCGGTCCAGCGGTAGGGTTCCGGCGGAACGACGGGCGGGCGGCCGAGCATCAGGTCGGCGGTGAGTCGAGCCGAGGCCGGGCCCAGCACGATGCCGTTGCGGTAGTGGCCGGCGTTGACGAACAGGTTGGGGATCGAGGGGTGGCCCGAAATGTATGGCACCCCCGCGGGCGCCGCCGGCCGCAGGCCGGCCCAGTGGCGTTCCACCGGGCAGCGCTGCAGCATGGGGAAGCGCTCCACCGCCAGGGCGTGCAGTTCCTCGTAGGCCTCCGCGGTGGTGGACTTGTCGAAACCGGCCTGCTCCAGCGTGCTGCCGAACAGGATGCGGCCGTCGCGCCGTGGGATAACGTAGCGGTTATTCTCCAGCACGATGGTGCTCAGTGCCCCCGGATCGCCGTGGAACAACAGCATCTGGCCGCGCACCGGGGTGACGTCGGGCGGCGTCGACAGGGGGGCGAGCAGATCCCGGGTCCAGGCGCCGGCGCACACGACCACCGCGTCGGCCGCGAGGTCGCCGCCGGGGGTGCGCACGCCACCGATGCGGTCGTGCTCGAGGATCAGGCCGAGGCAGGGGGTGTGTTCGAGCAACGTTGCGCCGCGCCGGCCGAGTTCCCTCCGCAGCGCCTGCGTCATCCTGGGGTTGCGGATCTGGGCGACGCGCGGCATCCACAACGCCGAGGCCGGCGGTGCCGGCAGGGCGGTTTCGATTGCCGCGATCCGCGCCGCGTCCACCTGTTCGACGACCCGCTCGTGGCGGGCAGCCCAGGCCAGTGCCTCGTCCTCTTCGCCGGGCGCGACCACCAGCATGCCGCAGCGCTCGTATTCCGGGTCGATGCCGGTGGCGCTCAGCAGCTCGGCGGCGCACTCCGGGTACAGCGCCTGGCTGGCGCTGGCGAGGCGGGTCACGCTGTCGGCATAGCGCCACGGGTACAGCGGCGAGACGATCCCGCCGCCGGCCCAGGAGGACTCCTGCGCCAGCAGTCTGCGGTCGAGCAGGGACACTTTCAGGCCGGCCTCGAGCAACTCTCGCGCCGTCAGCATGCCGATGATGCCTCCGCCGACGATGATGACGTGGTTCATGCCGGTGCCAGCGGTAGCTGGGTTCAACCCTTGGCCGCGACCGCGGCCAGCAGCGATTTGGGCAGCGCGAACACGACTTGCTCACTCCTGCCGTCGTCCTGCTCGACGCTCTGCGCACCGCAGGCTTTGAGGCGCTCGATCACCCGCTCGACCAGGATCTCGGGTGCGGAGGCGCCGGCGGTCACCCCGACCAGCCCGGCACCGTCGAGCCAAGCGGTGCGGATGTCCTCGGCGCCGTCGATAAGATAGGCGGCCACGCCCTGTTTGTCGGCGATCTCGCGTAGCCGGTTGGAGTTCGAACTGTTCGGCGAACCGACCACCAGGACCAGGTCGCAGCGCTCGGCCAACCGCTTCACCGCGTCCTGGCGGTTTTGGGTCGCGTAACAGATGTCGTCCTTGCGGGGGCCGCGAATTTGCGGGAAACGCGCACGCAGGGCGTCGATGACCCGCGCCGTGTCGTCCATCGACAGCGTCGTCTGGGTCACGAAGGCGAGTTGGTCGGGCCGGTGGATCTCGAGCCCCGCCACGTCGGCCGGCGTCTCCACCAGGTGAATGCCGCGACCCTGGTCGCAGCGGTACTGCCCCATCGTGCCCTCGACCTCGGGGTGGCCGCGATGGCCGATCAGTACGACCTCGTTGCCGTCGCGGCAGTGGCGCGCGACCTCGAGGTGGACCTTGGTGACCAGCGGGCAGGTGGCATCGAACACGCGCAGATTGCGGCCCTCGGCCTCGGCGCGCACCGACTGCGGCACGCCATGGGCGCTGAAGATGACCGTGGCGCCGTCTGGCACCTCGTGCAGCTCGTCGACGAACACGGCGCCGCGCTGGTGCAGGCTGTCGACCACGAAGCGGTTATGAACCACCTCGTGGCGCACGTAAATCGGTGCGCCGAAGGCGTCCAGCGCACGCTCGACGATCTCGATGGCGCGGTCGACGCCGGCGCAGAAGCCGCGCGGGTTGGCAAGCAGGACTTTCATGGCGGAGGGATTCGGGTTGCGTGACCGAGTAGTTTACTCGGTTTCTTCGTGCGCCGCGCGGGGCGGTTGCACGGCCAGCACCTCGGTCGTCATCACGATCTCGTGGCCGGCGAGGGGGTGGTTGAAGTCGACCTGGACCATCGTCTCGCCAACCTCGAGTACGGTGCCGGCGACCTCCTCGCCGGTGGGCAGTGCGAAGCCGATCACCTGCCCGCCCGTCACCTGGTCGGGTGCCGGGAAATCGCTGCGCGGTACGGCGTGGACCTGCTCGGGATCGGGCCAGCCGTAGGCCTGGTCCGGCCTCAGCCGCAGGGTCTCCGTGTCGCCGGCGCGCATACCGTACAGGGCCAACTCAAGGCCCGGCTGCAGGGTGCCGTCGCC
Source organism: Gammaproteobacteria bacterium (assembly GCA_037382265.1). GTDB lineage: Bacteria > Pseudomonadota > Gammaproteobacteria > Chromatiales > Chromatiaceae > JARRQB01. The sequence goes on from JARRQB010000018.1 coordinate 6,284, forward strand.
GACCACCAGGGTGAGCGGTTCCTCGCCGAAGGTCGACAGCGCTTCGGTGCCGTCGGCCAGGGTCAGCGACAGGTGCAGGGTGACACGGCTGCCCGGCACGATCTCGACGCCGGCGCTCATGCCCCGGCCTGCTCGCGACCCAACTCGCGCAGCGTCGGCAGCGCGAGGCCGAGGCGGTCGGCATGCGCCAAGGCGCGGGCGAGTCGTGCCGGGGCGCTGCGCCCCATGCACTGGTGCGCCGGGTCGCCATCGAAGGCCGCGCTCATGCCGTCGACCAGGGCTGCGTGGTCGAAGCGCGCGCCGGTCAGGGCCTCCTGCAGCGTGATGACCTCCGCGGCCACCGCACGGGCGAATTCTCGGTGGTCGTGCCACAACTCGCCCACGGTTCCACCGGTGCGCAGTCCGGCGATGTTGCTGGTGAGGATGTAGAGGTTTTTCAGGACCAGTTCGAAGGCCAGGGCCGGGGCGTCGTCGAGCACGCGCACCGGGATTCCGAGGCTGCCCAGCGCGTCGCGCAGCAGTCCGGCGGCGGGCCCGTAGACGGGCGAGGGCAGGATGATCTTAGGTTCCCGACCCGGCTTCTTCTCGAACCAGACCGAGATGACCGTGGGCCGGTCGAGGTCCGCCAGATCGGCCGGCAGCAGTTCGTTCTGGAGCAAGGCGAGCCGGTCGCGCCAAGCCGGGGGCATCTGCTCCAGCGCCGGCTGCAGGTCGCCCTCGGCCACCGCGATCAGGGCCACGGCCGGCGCCGGCAGCTCGCGCGCCAGCGCATCCAGGTCGGTATTGCGCACTGCCGGGTACACCGGACGGCCGAGCCGCAGCAGGCCGCGGGCGAAGACGCTGCCCATCTCGCCCAGACCGATGATGACCGCGGGGTCGTTAGCGGTTGCCATCACGCCTCCCGGTGCCAGACGATCTCCCGGCCACCACCGCGGCGCGCCAGCGCGCGCGCCATCACGAACAGTACATCGGACAGGCGGTTGAGATAGACCAGGCTGTAGGAGTTTACCGCCTCGTGTTCGGCGAGTCGCAGCAGGGTACGTTCGACGCGCCGGCACACCGCCCGCGCCTGATGGCAGTGGGCGGCTGCGAGCGTGCCGCCCGGCAGCACGAACTCTTCCAGTGGTGGCAGGTCCTTGTTGAGGCGCCGGGTCTCCTGCTCCAGATCGTCGACGGCGGTTGCGTTCAGCACGGCCGTCCCGGGCAGTGCCAACTCGCCTCCCAGGTCGAACAACCGGTGCTGTACGCGCAGCAGAACCAGGGCGAGGGGTCCGTCGGCGTCCAGGGTCGCGACCAGCCCGATCAGGCTGTTGAGCTCGTCGACCTCGCCGATGGCCTCGATACGCCGGTCGGTCTTGGGCCGGCGCGAGCCGTCCGCCAGTCCGGTGTGGCCGTCGTCCCCCGCACGGGTGGTGATGTGGGTCAGGCGCATGGGCTTGCTCCGCGGGTTACCGTTCACCATCGTAACGCACCCCGAGGTAGCCCGAGAGGCGGGCGCCCTGGAAGCCGTTAACCGGTTCGTACCGCTCGTCCAACAGGTTGTCGATGCGGGCAAACAGGACCCAGCCCGGGCGGAAGCGGTATTCGGCGTTGGCGTCGACGACGGCGTAGTCGGGCATCTCGACGATGTCGAAGTCGGCGCGGCTGACGTCCACCATGTCCGCCAGGTAGCGCCCGGTCAGGCGGAACACCAGATTCCGCCGGGGCGCGTAGCGGATCGCCAGGTCGGCCTTGTGCCGCGGTCGGCGCAGCAGCCGGTCGCCGGCGCCGTCGACGGCGTGCGTGTAGGTGTAGTCGAGTCGGGCGGACAGTTCGGGCACGCACTGCCAGTCGACGAAGGCCTCCCAGCCCGAGGTCTCCGCGCTGTCCTCGTTGACCGGTCGAAAGGAGGCGTCGAAGCCGATCAGATCGCGGATGTCCTGGGCGAAGTAGGTGACACCGGCGCTGCCGCGGGCGAAATCCTGGACCAGACCGGCGTCCCAGCCGAGGCTGCGCTCCGGTTGCAGGTCGGGGTTGCCGTAAGAGGCCGAGTAGAGCTCGGACAGCGAGGGGGCCCGGTAGCCGCTCCCGAGGCTGGCCTTGAGCGTGCTGGCGCTGGCGTCGAAGCGGTAAGCCGGTGCCAGCTGAAAGGTGAAGAAATCGCCGAATTCCTGGTGGTGGTCGAGCCGGGCGCCGACCGTGCCGAACGCCCCGGCAGCCAGCCGAAACTGGTCCTGGACGTACAGTGCCGCGGTGCGCACGTGCGCCCGGGTGTCCACGGTATCGGCCGCCTCGCGCCCCAGGGTTGCGCCAAACGAGGGCAGGTGTTCCTCGAAGGCCAGGTAGTCGGTCTTGACGTCGAGGTAGAGTTTGTCCCCGTCGAATTCCTCAGACCAGCCGTCGTTGTGGGTGGTGCGCCGGTAGCGCGTGTAGCCCAGATCCGCACGGGTGGCGTAGCTTCCCTGGCCCCAGCGTTGGTCCGCCCCGCCGCGCAGGTACAGTCTGCGGGAGTCCAGCCGCGAGTCGGGGTCTTCCAGGACGCTGGCGAAATCGCCCAGATCGATGTCGGTGTCGTCGTCTTCGTAACGTGCGAACAACTCCGCCTGCGTGTGCGGGCCGACGGCGAAGGCCAGGCGGCCCCAGGCGGTCCAGTTCTCGTTGCCGTCGTCGTCCACGGGGGGCGTCTGCAGGCCCGGCGACGTTGCCGAGTAGCCGCGGGTCTTGCGGTGCGAGATGTCGAGGCGGTAGCCCGTCGCGCCCGCGCTCCCGTGCACGCCGGCCTGCTGATTGAAGGTGTCGAACGAGCCGGCCTCGACGCTGGCAGCGGCTCCGGGTGGGCCGCCGGCGGCGCGGGTGATGATGTTGATCGTGCCGCCGATGGCGTCGGAGCCGTACAGCACGCTGTTGGTACCTCGCACCACCTCGATGCGCTCGACCTGCGACAAGTCCAGGGAGGCGAAATCGAACCCGCCGCCGGGGTTGCTCGGGTCGCCGACCCGCATGCCGTCGAGCAGCACGAGCACGTGGTTGGACTCGGTGCCGCGCATGAATACCGAGGTCTGCTGACCCGGCCCGCCACTGCGCGCAACGTGCAGGCCGGGCACCGGCTCCAGGGCCTCGTCCAGGGTGCGGTGGCCGCGCTCGCGCAGCGTGCCGGCGTCGATCACGGTGATCGAGCGGGCAAGCTCCGATTCGGGGGTCGCGACCCGGCTGGCCGTCACGACGATGGGGTCGGGGACCTGTGCGGCCGCATGGTCCGGCAGGGCCAGTGCCGCCAGCAGCGCGGCAAGGCGTCGCTTCACTGAGCGCTCCTTGGGTGCCCGCCGCACCCGATAGGTTCGTGCTGGGCGGTCGGGCCGGTATCCGGACTGACGGGTGGCGCGTACGCGCCGGGGTTCGCGCCTTCCCGTGGCAGTGCACAGTGGCCAGAGCGTACCCTCTACCCGATCACCGTTGCGGGGGCAGTGCCGGTCTTGCACCGGCTTCCCGTTTGACCGACGGCGTCGTCGGCACCCGATCGCGTGGGCAGGGCGCCGGACGGAGATTCCGACGCGCCCGCCGGCAACAGACTACGGACGCACACCGGGTGCGTCAACGGGCCAACGGGCGCTAGCCCAGGACTTCCTGCGTGACGAAGAGATAACCGAGCACACTGGCGAGTGCGATCACCAGGATGATCTGCAGCACGATACAGGT
>JARRQB010000019.1:0-11797 GCA_037382265.1 Gammaproteobacteria bacterium
CGAAAACTCTCCGGCAACTCCTCCCCCCGTCCCGCCCCCGTCCCGGCGGGGGCGCGCCAAGACCCACGGCAGGCCAAGCTATCGAGGAAAAACTCGCCGGACTGGGCGCGCAGATCCGGCGGCTGCCGGAGTAGCCGGCGATCTCTACCGGGGGTTCAGCTGCGATCATGGCCAACGACGTTCCATTGACCATTGCCCTGTCGAAGGGCCGCATCTTCAAGGACACGCTGCCTTTGCTGGCGGCCGCGGGCATCGAGCCGCGGGACGACCCCGACACCAGCCGGAAGCTGATCCTGGACACCAACCGGCCCCACGTCAAGCTGGTGTTGATCCGCGCCACGGACGTGCCCACCTACGTGCAGTGGGGCGCGGCCGACCTCGGCGTCGCGGGCAAGGACGTCCTGCTCGAGCACGGCGGGGAGGGCCTGTACGAGCCGCTGGACCTCGGTATCGCGCGCTGCCGCATGATGGTTGCGGGCAAGCCGAATGCCCGCCTGGACGTGCGCCGCCTCAAGGTGGCGACCAAGTACGTGGCCGCCGCCCGGGATCACTTTGCCGCCAAGGGCCAGCAGGTGGAAATCATCAAGCTCTACGGCTCGATGGAGCTGGCCCCGCTGGTCGGGTTGGCGGACCTGATCGTCGACCTGGTCGAGAGCGGCAACACCCTGAAGGCCAACGGGCTGGTGCCGCTCGAGCACATGTGCGACATCAGCTCGCGACTGATCGTCAACAAGGCCGCTTGGAAGATGAAGCACCGCGCGGTGACGGGCCTGCTCGATGCCCTGCGGTCGGCGGTTGGCGCGGCCGCCTGAGGGGACGCAACGAGGTTAGACATGGTGGATATGCGAAAGCTCGACACGACCGACGCCGACTTCTGGCTGCGGCTCGACGCCTTGCTGGCCTGGGACTCCGTCTCCGATGCCGAGGTCAACCGGACGGTGGGCGATATCATCGCGGCTGTGCGCGCGCGCGGCAATGCCGCCCTGCTCGAGTACACGCGGCGCTTCGACGCTTGGGCACCGGCCGGCGCGGCGGATCTCGAGATCCCACTCGAGCGCCTCGCCGCGGCGCTGGACGCGATCCCGGCGGCCCAGCGGGAGGCCCTGGAACACGCCGCGGAGCGCATTCGCAGCTACGCCGAGCGACAGAAGCTCGAGGATTGGAGCTACACCGAGCCGGACGGCACCCTGCTCGGTCAACAGGTGACCGCGCTCGACCGCGTCGGGCTCTACGTGCCCGGTGGCAAGGCCGCCTATCCCTCGTCGGTGCTGATGAACGCCGTTCCCGCCAAGGTGGCCGGAGTGAACGAACTGATCATGGCAGTGCCGACGCCGCGCGCCGAGGTCAACGAGCTGGTGCTGGCGGCGGCTGCCGTGGCCGGTGTCGACCGGGTGTTCGCGGTCGGCGGGGCACAGGCGGTCGCGGCGCTCGCCTACGGGACCGAGACGCTGCCCCCGGTGGACAAGGTCGTCGGCCCGGGCAACATCTACGTGGCGACGGCGAAACGGGCCGTGTTCGGTCAGGTCGGCATCGACATGGTCGCCGGGCCGTCCGAGATCCTGGTGGTGTGCGACGGCGGCACCGATCCCGACTGGGTCGCCATGGATCTGTTCTCCCAGGCCGAGCACGACGAGGACGCCCAGGCGATCCTGGTCGCGCCGGACGCGGCCTACGTGGCGCGCGTGGAGGAGAGCATCGCGCGCCTGCTGCCGACCCTGGAGCGGCGCGAGATCATTGCCGCGGCGCTGCGCGCGCGCGGCGCCCTGATCACCTGCCGCGACCTGGACGAGGCCGCTGCGGTGGCCAATCACGTCGCGCCGGAGCACCTCGAGCTGTCGGTGGCCGACCCGCAGGACTTCGTCGGCAAGATCCGCCACGCGGGCGCGATCTTCATGGGCCGGCACAGCTCCGAACCGCTTGGCGACTACTGCGCGGGTCCCAACCACGTGCTGCCGACCTCGCGCACCGCGCGTTTCAGCTCGCCGCTCGGCGTCTACGACTTTCAGAAGCGCTCCAGCCTGATCATGATCTCGCCGCAGAGCTCGTGTACCCTCGGTGCGACGGCCTCGATCCTGGCCCGCGGCGAGGGCCTGACCGCGCATGCACGCTCCGCCGAATATCGCCTGAAAGCGGAGGGCGCCTGATCAAACTGGACGCCATGGAGAATCCCTACACCTGGCCGGCGGCGCTGCGTGCCGAATGGGCCCAGCTGCTGCAGGGCGTTCACGTCAACCGCTACCCGGACCCGCAGGCCGACCGGCTGCGCGAGCAGCTGCGCGAGGCCATGGCCATCCCCGCCGGGGCCGGCATCCTGTTGGGCAACGGCTCGGACGAGATCATCCAGATGATCGCGATGGCCCTGGCTGGGCCGGGGAGGGTCGTGCTTTCGGTCGACCCGGGCTTCGTCATGTATCGGCTGATCGCCACCTTCTGCGGCCTGAAGTACGTCGGTGTCCCGTTGCGTGCGGGGGACTTCGCGCTGGACCTCGAGGGCGTGCTCCAGGCCATGGCGGAGACCCAGCCCGCGGTGGTGTTCCTGGCCTACCCCAACAACCCCACCGGCAACCTGTTCGATCCCTCTGCCGTGCGCCAGATCATCGAGGCGGCACCCGGCCTGGTGGTGGTCGACGAGGCCTACGCGCCATTCACCGACGCCAGCTTTCTGCCTCAGGTGGGCTCGCCCGACAACCTGGTGGTGATGCGCACGGTGTCGAAGATGGGGCTGGCCGGCCTGCGCCTGGGTTTCCTGGCAGGCCCGCGCGCCTGGCTGGACGAGTTCGACAAGGTGCGCCTGCCCTACAACATCAATGTCCTCACCCAGGCCTCGGCGGGCTTCGCCCTGCGCCACCGTGAGGTGTTCGACGCACAGACGCGGGAGATCCGCATCGAGCGCGAACGGCTGCGGGAGGCGCTGGGCCGGCTGCAGGGCGTCAGGGTCTATCCGTCGGAGGCCAACTTCCTGCTGCTGCGCCTGCACGACCGCGACGCGAACACCGTGTTTCACGGCCTGCGGGACGCGGGGGTGCTGGTCAAGAATCTCGACGGCGCCCACCCGCTGCTCGCGCATTGCCTGCGGGTCACCGTGGGTACGCTGCAGGAAAACACCCGCTTCCTCGAGGCCTTTCGGGCGCTGTTGTAAGGGAAACGGTTCAGGGGGAGACGTCGCGCGGCCGCTCTTCCACCCTGGCGTGCAGCGTGGCCGCGCCATGCTCGCGGACGATGTCCACCGCGACCCGGGTACCCGGTGCATAGCCGGCGATGCGGTTGAGCAGGTCGACCGAGCCGGTGATGGCTTGGCCGTCGACCGCGACGATCACGTCGCCGGGCGCGATGCCGGCGAGATCCGCCGGGCCGTCGGGCAGCACGCCGGACACCAGGATCCCGCTGGCCCCTTCCAGGCCCAACGACTCCGCCAGGGCGACGGTCAGGTTCTGGCCGGTGATGCCAAGCCAGCCGCGAATTACCCGCCCGTGCTCGATGATCTCGGCCATCACTGCCTGGGCGATCTGCACCGGGATGGCGAAGCCGATGCCGAGCGAACCGCCGCTGCGGGAGAAGATGGCGGTGTTGATCCCGACGATCTCGCCGCGCGTGTTGACCAGGGCGCCACCGGAGTTGCCCGGGTTGATCGCCGCGTCGGTCTGGATGAAATTCTCGAAATTCGTGATGCCAAGCTGGTTGCGGCCGGTCGCACTGACGATGCCCATGGTGACCGTTTGGCCGACCGCGAACGGGTTGCCGATGGCGAGCACCACGTCGCCGACGCGCAGGTCGTCCGAGCGACCGAGGCTGGCCACCGGGAGCGGGATCTCGCCGCCGGCCTGCAGTACCGCGAGGTCCGTGTCGGGGTCCACGCCGACCACGCGTGCCGGCACCTCGCTGCCGTCGCCGAGGGCGACGCGAATCTCGCTGGCGCCGTCGATCACGTGGTTGTTGGTCAGCACATAGCCGTTGGGGTCGACCATCACGCCAGAGCCGAGGCTGTTCTCGCGCCGTACCTTGGGCTGCTCGTCACCGCCGCCGAAGAAGCGCCGGAACAGCGGATCGTCCAACAGCGGGTTGCGCCGTTCCCTGGTCAGCTTGCTGGCGAACACGCTCACCACCGACGGGGCGGCCGCTGCCACGGCCTCGGCGTAGGAGTCGACGCTCGGCGCCGCCGCCACGACGGGGCGCTGCGGCACGCTGCGCGGCGAAACCAGGTCGGGCCGCAGCAGCACGAGCAGGAAGGCGGCCGCAAGCCCGGTGGCGACAGAGGTGAAGACGAACGAAAAGGCTCGGTAGAACTTCATGCAGGGACTGGCCTAAGATCCGGAGAAGCCGACATTCGGGTGCAAGTATATGGTGGAACTCGCGGACCTGGTGCGCTATTGCGACGAACGACTGCGGCCGGAGGCTTTCGACGACTACTGCCCGAACGGTCTGCAAGTCGACGCCGGTACGGGCGACGTGCGGGTGCTGGTTTCCGGTGTGACGGCCAGCTTGGCGCTGATCGAGGCGGCGGCGGAGCGCGGGGCGGACGCGCTGCTGGTTCACCACGGCTATTTCTGGAAGGGCGAGCCCGCGCCCCTGGTCGGCCCCAAGGGTCGACGGGTGCGGCGCCTGATCGAGTCCGGCATCAGTCTGGTGGCCTACCACCTGCCGTTGGATGCTCATCCGGAGGTGGGCAACAACCGTCAGCTGGGCGTGCGCCTCGGCGTCGAGCAGGCGCTGCCGGCCGGCGAAGGCCTGGTGTGGCGCGGCGAGTTTCCGGCGGGCCTGGGCCCGCGGGAGTTCGGCAACCGTATCGACGAGGTGCTCGGCCGCGCGCCGCTGCACATCGCCGGCGGCGGTCCCGAGATTCGGACGCTCGCGTGGTGCACCGGCGGGGCCCAGGGTTTGATCGCGGAGGCGGCGGCACTGGGTTGCGATGCCTTTCTCTCCGGTGAGGTCTCGGAGCCCACGTTCCATGCCGCCCATGAGCTCGGGCTGCACTATTTCGGTGCCGGCCACCACGCCACCGAGCGCTTCGGCGTGCAGGCGCTGGGCGCCGAGATCGCTGCGCACTTCGGCGTCGAGCACTGCTTCGTCGACGTCCTCAATCCGGTCTGAGCTTGCCGTCTCTCAACTTCGTCTGCCTTTTTCCTTGACCAGCTTCGGGACGCTGGGTGAAAATCCGCGGTCATTTCGGGGCATTTCAGCATATTCTGAAATAGGCCAGCATCCGGCCCGGCCTTTGCTCGATTTAAGTACTTGATCAGGTCACCTGGAGATTCGTTCTCATGAGTGAAATAGGCGTGGATCTCAAAAAGCGCCGCTTCCTGACTGCCGTGACCTCGGTGGTTGGCGCGGTGGGCCTGGGCTTTGTGGCCTGGCCATTCCTGGCTTCCTGGAACCCGTCCGAACGGGCCAAGGCGCTCGGAGCGCCCGAGGAGGCGGACATCAGCAAGCTCGAGCCGGGGGCCCTGTTGCGGGTGAAGTGGCGCGGCAAGGTGACCTGGGTGGTGTACCGCACCGAGCAGAACCTCGCAGACCTCCCGACGCTCGACGACGTGTTGGCCGACCCCAACTCCGAGGTCACGCAGCAGCCGGAGTACTGCAAGAACGAATACCGTTCGATCAAGCCCGAGTACTTCGTCGCCATCGGTATCTGCACCCATCTGGGTTGCTCGCCGACCTACCGCCCCGACGTCGGCGCCGCCGACATGGGCGGGGACGCCTGGAAGGGCGGCTTCTTTTGCCCCTGCCACGGTTCCAAGTTCGACCTGGCCGGACGCGTGTACAGCGGTGTGCCGGCGCCGACCAACCTGGTTATCCCGCCGCACAGGTACGTGACCGACAGCCTGATCCTCATCGGTGAGGACGGAGGTGCCGCATGAGCAAGTTCATGGACTGGATCGACGAGCGTTACCCACTCACCAAGGTCTGGAACGAACACCTGGCGCAGTATTACGCGCCGAAGAACATGAATTTCTGGTACTACTTCGGTTCGCTCGCCATCATGGTGTTGGTGCTGCAGATCGTGACGGGCATCTGGCTTGCGATGAACTACAAGCCCTCCGCCGACCTCGCCTTTGCCTCCGTCGAATACATCATGCGCGACGTCGACTGGGGTTGGCTGATTCGCTACATGCACTCGACCGGGGCGTCGGCCTTCTTCATCGTCGTGTACCTGCACATGTTCCGCGGACTGCTCTACGGTTCGTACCGCAAGCCGCGCGAACTGCTATGGATCATCGGCGTCGTCATCTACCTGGCGATGATGGCCATCGCGTTCTTCGGCTATCTGCTGCCCTGGGGTCAAATGTCCTACTGGGGCGCGCAGGTGATCGTGAACCTGTTCGCCGCCGTGCCCGTCGTCGGTGAGGACCTGTCGATCTGGATCCGGGGCGACTACGTCATATCCGACGCGACCCTGAACCGGTTCTTCGCCTTCCACTTCGCCCTGCCGTTCATCCTGGCGGCCCTGGTGTTCGTGCACATCGTGGCGCTGCACAAGGTGGGTTCGAACAACCCCGACGGGGTCGAGATCAAGAAGGGGCCCAAGGGCAATCGGTGGAGCGAGACCGCGCCGACCGACGGCATCCCCTTCCACCCCTACTACACCGTGAAGGACATCGTCGGGGTGGGCGTGTTCCTGATGATCTTCAGCGCGATCATCTTCTTCGCGCCGGACCTCGGCGGGTTGTTCCTCGAGCCGCCGAACTTCGAACCGGCGAACCCGCTGAAGACGCCGGATCACATTGCGCCGGTGTGGTACTTCACGCCCTTCTACGCCATGCTGCGCGCAGTGCCGCCGATGTTCGGCTCCCAGTTTCCCGGGGTCATCGTGATGTTCGCGGCCATCCTGGTGCTGTTCTTCCTGCCCTGGCTCGACCGCAGCCCGGTCAAGTCGGTCCGCTACAAGGGTCCGCTGTTCCGCATCGCTATCGGTATCTTCGTGGTCACCTTCGTGGTGCTCGCCTGGCTCGGTATGCAGCCGGCCACCGACACCTTGACGCTGCTGGCTCGGATCTTCACCACCGTCTACTTCCTGTTCTTCTTCCTGATGCCTTGGTACAGCAAGGTCGACAGTACGAAGCCGGTTCCTGAGAGGGTGACGAAATGAAGAAACTGATCGCCATGATCGCCCTGGCGTGGCTGCCGCTGGGGGCGTTTGCCGCCGGTGGCGGACAGGTCGAACTCCAGGCCGCGAACATCAGCCTTGCCAGCGAAGGCGCCATTCAGCGCGGTGCCAAGCTGTTCGTGAATTACTGCATGGGCTGCCACTCGGCCAAGTACGTCCGCTACAAGCAGCTGACCAAGGTCGGTCTCAGCGAGGAGGCCATCGAGGACAACCTGGTGTTCGATCCGAACGCCAAGGTGGGCGACCTGATGACCATCGCCATGCCGGAGGCCGATGCGGCCAAGTGGTTTGGCGCCCCGCCGCCGGACCTCACTCTCGCCGCGCGGGTCCGTCACAACGGCGCCGACTGGCTCTACAGCTACCTGAAGGGTTTCTACGTCGACGACTCACGGCCCTTGGGGGTGAACAACACCGTGTTCCCGAACGTCGGCATGCCGCACGTGCTCTGGGAGCTTCAGGGCATCCAGAAGGCCGTCTACAAGGAGGTGGAGCACGGCGGCAAGACCTCGCAGGTGATCGACCACCTGGAATTGGTCGAGCCCGGGAGCATGACGCCGGCCGAGTACGACTCGGCGGTGCGCGACCTGACCACCTTTCTGGTCTACATCTCCGAGCCGGTGAAGCTCGAGCGCCAGCGCATCGGTATTTGGGTGCTGTTGTTCCTCGCAGTTTTCACTGTCATTGCCTACTTCCTGAAGAAGAACTACTGGCAAGACGTGCACTGATCGCCGCGCGTTGATCGTCGCCGATCCAGGGAAGGCGCACAGTTTGGTATACTGTGCGCCTTCTTTATTGTGCGGTGGCCCCTAGTCGGGTCGGTCGGGGCGGCTTGCCCTGTTGATAGGCGAGGAATGGCGAGCGTGGCCACGAAGCGATCGGTGATGACCCTGTTTTCGGATCCGGAGGATCTGCAGAGCCACCGGGTACGGTTCGTACTCGCCGAAAAGAATGTCACCTGCGACATCGTCGACGTTGACCCTCTGAATCTGCCGGAGGACGTGATCGACCTGAACCCCTACGCCTCGACGCCGACGCTGGTCGACCGCGAGCTGGTGTTGTTCGAGGCCCGCATCATCATGGAGTACCTCGACGAACGGTTCCCGCACCCGCCCCTGCTGCCCGTCGACCCGGTGTCTCGGGCCAACGCGCGCCTTTACACCCACCGGGTGGAGCGCGACTGGTTCGCCCCGGCGGCCGATATCCTCGCCGGCGGCAAGGCTGCCACCAAGGCGCGCAAGGAACTCAGGGAGAGCCTCACTGCCTCCGCGCCCATCTTCGCCGCGAACGCCTTCTTCATGAGCGACGAGTTCTCGCTGGTCGACGCCACCATCGCGCCGCTGCTGTGGCGGCTGCCGGCGTTGGGCATCGAGCTGAACGGTGCCGCGGGCAAGGCGGTGACCAGCTACGGAAACAGCCTGTTCATGCGTCCCGGTTTCCTCGCCAGCCTGTCGGAGGCCGAGCGGGAGCTGCGCCAGGCCGCTGCCTCATGACGCCGGGTCATCCCTATCTCATTCGTGCCATGTACGAGTGGATCACCGACAACGGCATGACGCCGCACGTGGTGGTCGACGCCACCGCGCCGGGGGTGATGGTGCCACCGGAGTACGTGCAGGACGGGCGTATCGTGCTCAACATCGGCCCGAGCGCCGTGCACGGCCTGCACGTGGCCAACGACAGCGTCGATTTCGACGCGCGCTTCGGCGGCCGTTCGATGCACGTGCACTTTCCCCCGACGGCGGCGCTCGGCATCTATGCGAGCGAGATGCCGGAGGTGCAGATGGGCTTTCCGCGCGAACTGCCGGGCGAGGCGGACGCGGTTGCCGAAGACGACCAGGGTCCGGGCGACGGCGACAAGCCCAAGGGTCCCAAGGGCGACAAGCGGCCGAGCCTGAAGGTCGTCAAATAGCCCCTCAGCGGCTACTTGCGGGGGCGTTTCAGGGGGATCACATTGCTCGGTTCGGGGGTGCGGTCGTCCGCCGGGGTCGCCGCGGCCTCGTCCTCGGGCAGTTCGAAGATGACGTTCTCCACCTCGGTGCCGAGCAGCAGCAGGTAGCCGACCCGACGGCCGACGCCCTCGGCGCTGAAGTCGAAGCGGTACATGCGGCGAAAGCGGAGCCCGGCCGGGGTCCGACGCAGTCCCAGGCGGGCCAGCACCACCGTGCCGTCGAGCAGTTGCAGGCCGCGGCGGCGGCACAGTTCGTCGACCAGCGCCGTGGCAAATTCCCGCGCCCGTGCGCCGTCCATCCAGAACAGCACCACCACGAGCAGCGCGATCAGGGCGAGCAGCGTCGCGGTCACGGCCGGTCAGATCCGAACGGCTTGTGGCGGCGGGCCGCCTGAGCCAAGCTTGGGGTGTGCGTTCACTGGTGTACCTCGACGCCCGCTGCGCCCCGACGGGTGGCTGTGGCGAACAGGGCGAAAGGATACCGCATCCATGGGCGAAATCCGCGTCGTCGTTGCCGACATCACGACACTCGACGTCGATGCCATCGTCAATGCCGCGAACGAGTCCCTGCTGGGCGGCGGCGGGGTAGACGGCGCTGTCCACCGCGCGGCCGGACCCCGGCTGCTCGCGTTCAACCGCACCCTGGGCGGCTGTCCGACCGGCGAGGCACGCATCAGCCCTGGCTTCGACCTGCCCGCGCGCTGGGTCATCAGCACCGTCGGGCCGGTGTGGCGCGGTGGCGGCGTCGGTGAGCCGCAGCTGCTCGACGCAGCGTACCGCAACAGCCTGCGGCTGGCGCGCGCGCGCGGTCTTGCGAGCATCGCCTTTCCCGGGATCAGCACCGGGGTCTACGGCTACCCCAAGGAGGCCGCGGCGCAGATTGCCTCGCGCGCCTTTCTCGACTTCCGTGCCGAGTTCGCCTTGATCGTGAGTTGCTGCTTCTCGGAGGCGGATGCGGTCGTGTATCGCTCCCTCCTGCGGACGGAGGGGCGGTGAGTCTTCAGGGCCTCGATTCGGTCAGTCGCTCCAGCCGCAGCCGGTCGCGCTCGTCGAACAACCGCCGCGAACCGATCCACACCGCCGCCATGCTGCCCAAGCCGGTGCCGACCGCGATCAGGAACAGGATCATCAGTTGGTACTTGGCCGCCTCCCAGGGTGGGCTGCCGGCCAGGATCTGGCCGGTCATCATGCCGGGCAGGCTGACCACCCCCGCGGTGGTCATGGCGTTGACGATCGGGATGAGCCCGGCGCGCAAGGCCTCGCGTCGGATCTCGGCCACGGCGTGATCGCCGGTGCTGCCCAGCATCAGCTGGGCCTCGATGCCTCCGCGCTGCGTCCAGGCCGCACGCGTCAGGTTGTCAAGCGCCACCGCGACGCCGTTCATCGTGTTGCCGAGCAGCATGCCGAGCAACGGGATCAGGTACTGCGGGGCGTACCAGGGCTCGACCCGCACGATCACCAGCAGGGCGAGCAGAGTGACCGAGAAGGACGAGACGAACATCGACAGGGTGCCGATGCCGTAGCTCCAAGGTCCGCGGAAGCGCCGGCGCTGGCGCGCGCGCACCTCGAAGCCGGCGACGCCGAGCATGATCAGCGTCAGTCCGCCGAGCAGCCAAGGATCGGTCTGGGCAAACAGGGTGTTGAGCACCAGGCCGAGCAGCGCGAGCTGGACCGCGCTGCGTGCCGCGGCGACCAGGATCCGCCGCCCGATGCCGAGCCGCAGCTGCCAGGACAGGAGTGCGAGCAGCACCACCAGCGCCGCGGCGACCGCGAGGCCCGCCGGTGTCAGGCTGATCAGTTCCACGCGGCGTCGCCCTCGACTGTGCCGTCGGCGATACGCAGCTCCGCGCCTGCGACGCGGCGACGCTGCGCCGGGTCGTGGCTCACCCAGATGACCGACACCCGGTGCGCCTCGCGGTAGGCGCGCAGCACGGCCTCGGTGCGCGCCGTGTTCTCGGCGTCGAGGTTGGCCGTCGGTTCGTCGAGCAGCAGGACCTCGGGCGTCAACGTCAGCGCGCGGGCGAGCGCCAGGCGCTGCCGTTCGCCACTGGACAGGCGGCTGACTTCCCAGTCCAGCACCGACTCGCTGAAGCCGAGTTCGGCCAGCAATTCAGCATCCCAGTGCCCGGCGTGCGCACCGACGGTGTCGGCCCACCAGTGGCTCTCGGCCGGTATCAACACGACGCGCCGTCGCCATGCCGGCGCCGTCATCGCGCTGCGCGGGGTCCCGCCGAGCCAGACCTCGCCGGCATTGGGGTCGAGGTCGGCGATGGCGCGCAGCAGCAGCGACTTGCCGGCGCCCGAGGGGCCGTGCAGGGCCAGGCAGCGGCCGGCCGGCACGCGGAAGCTGGCCGGTTTCAGCCGCGGCGGGTGCAGGTGTTCGAGGCGCAGTTCGGCCACGCGAACTTTCAGCGACGGCGGTAGAGCAAGTCCCACACCCCGTGACCGAGGCGTCGGCCGCGATGCTCGAACTTGGTCAAGGGGCGGTCGTCGGGCCGCGGCGAGAATGCTCCCGGGCCGGCGAGGTTCTCGAAGCGGGGGTCGGTCTCGAACAGAGCCAGCATGTGCTGTGCATAGTCCTCCCAGTCGGTCGCGGCGTGGAAAACGCCGCCCGGCGCCAGCACGCGGTGCAGCAGGTCGAGCAACTCCGGTTGCACGATGCGGCGCTTGTGATGTTTCTTTTTGGGCCAGGGGTCGGGAAAGAACAGCTGGACTCGCTGCAGCGAACCCGCCGGCAGCGCCCGGCGCAG
>JARRQB010000019.1:11846-18730 GCA_037382265.1 Gammaproteobacteria bacterium
GTGCGCAGCAGGCGTCCGACCCCGGGTCGGTGGACCTCGATGCCGAGGTAGTTCCATGCCGGGTGTTGCGCGGCCGTCAGGGCGAGGGTGTCGCCGTTGCCGAAGCCGATCTCGAGTACCACCGGGTGGGCGTTGCCGAACAGCTCGCCTGGTCGCAGGGTCCGCTCCCCCGAGAGGTCGACGCCGAAGCGGGGCCACAGCTCGTCCATGGCGCGTTGTTGTCCCGGCGTGATGCGACCTTCACGCCGCACGTAGCTGCGGACGGGGCGGTGCCGCGCTCGCGCGTCCTTCTCGTCGGGCATGGGTCCGGCGGCTGCCCTCGGGCTAAGAAGAACAGGCCTTCGACCGGCGAAGATGCCGAGGCAAAGCGTTTGGCGGGCATGCGCCCGGCCAAGTAGGCCTCGCGGCCGGCCTCGATCGCCTTCTTCATGGCCGATGCCATCAGGATCGGATTCCTGGCAGCGGCGATCGCGGTGTTCATGAGCACGCCGTCGCAGCCCAGTTCCATGGCGACCGCCGCGTCGGACGCGGTGCCGACGCCGGCGTCGACCAGGATCGGCACCTTGGCGTTCTCGACGATGGTGAGGATGTTGAGCCTGTTGCGGATGCCCAGGCCGGAGCCGATGGGCGCTGCCAGCGGCATCACCGCGGCACAGCCGATCTGCTCCAGCTCGCGGGCGATGATGGGGTCGTCGTTGGTGTAGACCATGACGTCGAAACCGTCCTTGATCAGTTGTTCGGCGGCGTGCAGCGTCTGGATCACGTCCGGGAAGAGGGTCTTCTCGTCGCCCAGCACTTCCAGCTTGACCAGGTTGTGGCCGTCAAGCAGTTCGCGCGCCAGCTTGCAGGTACGCACGGCGGTTTTGACGTCGTAGCAGCCGGCGGTATTGGGCAGGATGGTGTAACGGTCCGGCGGCAGCACCTCGAGAATGTTGGGCTCGTTCGGGTCCTGTCCGATATTGGTGCGACGCACGGCGATCGTGACGATCTCCGCCCCGCTTTCGGCGATGGCGTCGCGAGTCTCGTCCATGTCCCGGTACTTGCCCGTCCCGACCAGCAGTCGGGAGGTGAAGCTACGGCCGGCGACGGTGAAGGAGTCTTGGGTAGCTCTGATCATGGTCTGACGTACTGCTCGGTGTGGGTTGCTGCGGGAGAGGTTCATGGTAACGCAACCCGAGCGCCGAAGGGCGTGACAGCCCGCCGTTTCGCGCCCGCCCGGCGTTCGCGTTCGCCCAACGATGCGTGCCAGCGGCAGGCCTTGGCGGGCTCACCCGCCGCCGATCGCCTGGACGATCTCGACGCGGTCGCCGGGATGGAGGACGTGGCCGTCGTGGACGGTCCGGGGGACCAGCTCTTCGTTCACCTCGACCGCGAAGCGGCCGGCGAGGTCGAGTTCCCGCACCAGGGCGGCAAGGGTGGCGCCGTCCGCGACTTCGCGCCGATCGCCGTTGACAAGGATGTTCATGGTAAGAAGAACCGAATAAGCTGCAAGTTCCGAAAAATTCTACACTATCGCGCATTCGTCGCCGTCCGCGGTGTGCCGCGGGGGGTGGATCTGGCCGACCGGCACAGGCGGAGGACAAGCGTTTGGCCAAACACCGGAAGAATCAAATCTCCGCGGCGCAGGCGCGCACGCTGGACGGCTTGTTCGCTGAACGGGTGAGGCGCTCCGCCGAACGGCCCGCCTACCAGTACTTCGACCGCCACCGCCAGGAGTGGGTTACCTACAGCTGGGGCGAGGTAGCGCGTGCCGTGGCCCGCTGGCAACAGGTGCTGGCGGCGGAGGGTCTGGTGGCAGGCGATCGCGTGGCCGTGCTGCTGCGCAACAGCCCGGACTGGGTCGTGTTCGATCAGGCCGCGCTGTCGCTCGGGCTGGTCACGGTGCCGCTGTACAATGACGACCGCCCCGACAACCTCGCTTATGTGCTGGCCGACTCGGGCTCCAGGCTGCTGCTGGTGCAGGACGCCGGGCGTTGGTCGCGCCTGGCCGAGGCGCTGCCGGCCGACGGAGCCCTGCAGCGGGTGGTATTGAACGACGCACCGCACTCCGGCGGCGAGCTCGGTCTCTCTGACCCTCGGGTACGACTGGCGTCGGCCTTGCTGCCGCAGGAGGCGCCGGAGCTGCGGGTGCGGCGGGACGGCGACCCGGACGCACTCGCCTCTATCGTCTACACCTCCGGCACCACCGGCAGGCCCAAGGGCGTCATGCTCTCGCACCGCAACATGCTGTACGTGGCCGAGGCCGCACTGAGCCTGATCGACTGCTTCGAGAACGACGTCTTCCTGTCCTTCCTGCCGCTGTCCCACACCCTGGAGCGCAGCGGCGGCTATTACTTGCCGATGCTCGCCGGCGCCATGGTGGGCTTCGCCCGCTCGGTGCCGCAGCTGGCGGCGGACCTGCAAGTCGTCCGGCCGACCGCGATGATCGCGGTTCCGCGCATCTTCGAGCGCGTCTACGGCCGGGTCAGCGAGCAGATGGCGCAAAAGCCGCACGTCGCCCGCCTGCTGTTCGAGACCACGTTGAAGGTTGGCTGGCGGCGTTTCCAGTACCTGCAACACCGCGCTGGCTGGTCGCCCATGCTGTTGCTGTGGCCGCTGCTCGATCGCGCGGTGGCACGCAAGATCACCGCCGCGCTGGGCGGCCGCCTGCGCCTGGCCGTGAGCGGGGGCGCCGCCCTCGCGCCGAGTATCGCCCGTACCTTTCTGGGGCTGGGTGTGCCGATCATCCAGGGTTACGGCCTGACCGAGACCAGCCCGGTGGTCAGCGTCAACCCGCTCGAGGACAACGTGCCCGAGAGCGTCGGGGTGGCCCTGCCCGGCACGGAGGTGCGGGTCGGCGAGCACGACGAACTGCTGGTCAAGGGCCCCGGCGTGATGCAAGGCTACTGGAACCGACCGGAGGACACGGCCCAGGTGCTGGGCGACGACGGCTGGCTGCGCACTGGCGACCAGGCGCGCATCGACGAAGCCGGGCACATTTTCCTCACGGGGCGGCTCAAGGACATCCTGGTCCTGTCCAACGGGGAGAAGATCCCGCCTGCCGACATGGAGCTGGCGATTGCCGTGGATCCGCTGATCGACCAAGTGATGGTGGTCGGCGAGGGCAGGCCCTACCTGGCCGCGCTAGTCGTACTCAACGAGGGCCAGTGGTTCGTCATCGCGCAGCAGCTCGGCCTCGATCCCGAGAAACCGAGCAGCCTGCATGAGGACGGCGCCCACGATCTGGTGCTCAAGCGCATCAAGCAGGCACTACGGGGGTTTCCGGGCTACGCCAAGATCCGGCGGGTCTGCCTGTCGCTCGATCCCTGGGCGATCGACGATGGCCTGCTTACGCCGACCCTGAAGGTCAAACGCCCGAAGGTGCTGGAAAAATTCGCCAGCGAAGTCGAACAGATGTACGCCGGTGGCCCAGCCGCCTGAGAGTTGCCAGGGTGCGGGCCCGATCCTAAAATGGCGCGACGCGCGAGTTCCACTGGCGGGTGTAGTTCAATGGGTTCGGCCAGACCGTCATGCCGGTGGCATGACGCAGCGGGACGAACGCGAGGCCCGGACGGCCGAGCTGGGAGCGTGACCAGGGAGGGTTGCTCGCGACGCGCGAGTTCCATTGGCGGGTGTAGTTCAATGGTAGAACAGGAGCTTCCCAAGCTTCTAACGTGGGTTCGATTCCCATCACCCGCTCCAAACCACGCCTTCACCTCATTCCCGCTGCAAAACCGCCGCTGCGAACAACCCCCGCACCCGGCCGTGGAAGGCCGCGTTTCTGCCGCGTCGTGCCGATGCCGCGCGCCCCACGCCATCAGGTTCTCAGCGCGTCCCGCAGCGCCTTGGTCATCTCCGCTGGCGACTGGCTGTGGCGCACCAGCGTCCGCACCTTGCCGTCGCGATCGAGCACGTAGACGATCGAGGAGTGATCGACGGCGTAGCCCATCGCCGAGTCCTCCATCTGGACCTTCTCGTACAGCACGAAGTAACGCTTGGCCACTTCGGCAATGGCCTCCTCCGACCCGGTCAGGCCGGCGAAGCCCGGGTGGAACGCCTTGGCGTACTCGCTGGCCCGCTGCGGGTTGTCACGCTCGGGGTCGACGCTGATGAACACCCCCTGCACCTGTGCCTGCTCCGCGGGGGTGAGTTCCGCGATAGCGGCGGCGAGCGAGGCGAGCGAGGTCGGGCAGATGTCCGGGCAGTGGGTGTAGCCGAAATAGATGGCGACCACCTTGCCCTCGAAATCCTTCAGCGAGACCGGGCCCGCGGCCGACTCCAGAGTGAACGCGCCGCCGATGTGGCCGTAGGGGTTGGTCGCCTCCGGTCCCGACGGGCGCGAGCCGAACCACAGCCCGACGCCGACGCTGATCAGTGCAATGGTGGCGAACAGGGCGATACGAACCGCGCTCGACATGCTTGTTTCCTCCGCGCGTCTGCCGCTCAATGGTGGTGATGGCCCATCTGGCCCATCTCTATCTTGCGCACCGGCACCGTCAGGGAGCGCGTGCTGCCGTCGTCGAACTCGAGTTCCAGGGTCAGGCTGTCGCCGGGTTGCAGCGGCTGGTGCAGGCCGATCAGCATGAGGTGCAGCCCGCCGGGCTGCAGCACCGTCTCGCCGCCGGCCGGGATGGCGATGTCCTCGACCTGGCGCATGCGCATGACGCCGTCGTCGTTGATGTGGGTGTGCAGTTCGACCGTCGCTGCCGCGTCGCTGCGGGCTCCCACCAGCTTACGCTCGGCGGCGCCGGCGTTGGTCAGCACCATGAACGCCGCGCTGTTCGGCACGACCGACGGTACCGCCCGCGCGTAAGGGTCGACGACGGTGATCTCGGTCGTTTCGGCGGCGCATGCCAGGCCGGCAGCTAGGGTCAGGACGACGGCGATCAGGCCGCGCCGGAAGGGGATTGACGACATGGTTGCTACTCCGTTGGTCGCTGATGCAAGGAAGCGGTCGGGGGCGATGCGAAGGTCGGGCCGGCGGCCGAATCCTGTGGTTGTACGGCCCGGCATGATACTGTGCGGCACCGAAGCCTACACCCCACATTTGTCAATGCGAAGCCTGTACCAAGCCGCGGATAGCCTGGAGGCGCGCCTGCTGATCGACGAACTGGCCCTCGACCGGATCGAGGCGGTGGTGCTGGGCGAGTATCTGACCGGGGCCGCCGGCGAACTTTCGGCGCTCAACTTCCCTACGGTCTGGGTGGTCGACGAGGCGCAGTACGGACCCGCCCTCCGGGTACTCGAACGGT
Source organism: Gammaproteobacteria bacterium (assembly GCA_037382265.1). Taxonomy (GTDB): domain Bacteria; phylum Pseudomonadota; class Gammaproteobacteria; order Chromatiales; family Chromatiaceae; genus JARRQB01. Next base: position 17,078 of record JARRQB010000019.1, read on the forward strand.
TTCTCGCCGAGCGCGGCGGGACCGCTACCGGCGCGGGCGGCGCGTGGCATTGCGCCCGGTGCGGCGCCGAGGTCGATGCCGGCTTCGACTTGTGTTGGAACTGCGGCGCCCAGCGGTCTGGCAGATGATCGGCGGCGATGACTTCGGCGCCAGGGTCCTCGCCTGGTACGACCGCCATGGCCGCAAGGACCTGCCCTGGCAACGCGATCCCACACCCTACCGGGTGTGGGTGTCCGAGGTCATGCTGCAGCAGACGCAGGTGGCCACCGTGGTGCCCTACTACGAGCGCTTCGTGGCCCGCTTTCCCGACGTGCAAGCCCTGGCCGACGCCTCGCTGGACGAGGTACTGCACCTGTGGTCGGGGCTCGGCTACTACCGCCGTGCCCGCAATTTGCACCGGGCGGCGCTGCTGGTGCGGGAGCGCTTCGGCGGCGTCTGCCCGGCCTGCTTCGAAGACCTGCAGTCGCTGCCGGGGGTGGGGCGCTCGACCGCCGGCGCCGTGCTGTCGCTGGCCGCGGGGCAGCGCTTTGCGATCCTCGACGGGAACGTGAAGCGTGTCCTTGCCCGCCACTTCGCGGTGGCCGGCTGGCCCGGCAAGGCGGCGGTAATCACCCGGCTCTGGGCGCTTGCCGAGGCGTGCACCCCGGTGTCGCGGGTGCGCGAGTACAACCAGGCCATGATGGATCTCGGCGCCGCCGTCTGCACGCGGAGCAGTCCCGCCTGCCCGCGGTGTCCCGTCGCCGGGACCTGCCGCGCCCTGGCCGAAGGGTCGACCGGTGCGTATCCAGGGCGTAAACCGCGGCGCGACACTCCGGTGCGCGCGGTTCGGATGCTGCTGATCCGCGACCCGGCTCGCCGGTTCCTGCTCGAACAACGGCCGCCGACCGGGGTGTGGGGTGGTTTGTGGAGCTTCCCGGAGCTTCCGCTGGCGGACGATCCGCTCGCCTCGTGCGCCGAGCGGTTCGGCGGGGATGTCAGGCCCGGTCGCACCTTCGCGGTGCGACGCCACCTCTTCAGCCACTTCCAGCTCGACATCCACCCACAGGAAATCCTGCTTTCCAGTGCGGGTTGGGGCGTATTGGAGCGCGATCGATGGGTCTGGTATAACCCGGCCGAACCCGATGCTCGCGGCCTGGCCGCGCCCGTGTCGCGCCTCATTACCGAATCACACGCCACCGAGGAATCCTCATGAGCCGAGTTGTCCACTGCGTCAAACTGAAGCGCGAGGCCGAGGGCCTCGACCGCCAGCCGTACCCCGGTGAACTTGGCAAGCGCGTTTTCGAGAACGTCTCCAAGGAGGCGTGGCAAGACTGGCTCAAGCACCAGACCATGCTGCTCAACGAGTATCGGCTGAGTCCCATTGACCCGAAGGCCCGCCAGTTCCTCGAGGAGCAGATGGAAAAGTTCTTCTTCGGCGAAGGCTCTGAACTGCTGCCGGACTTCAAGCCGGAGTAAACGCTTGACGTGCCTGTCGGCAGCGGCTTAAATGCACGACTCGCTTCCGCCAGGCTCCTCGGTCGGCGGCTGGCGAATCGCCACGTCACCGGCTTGGCGCCAACCACCTGCCCAGGTAGCTCAGTTGGTAGAGCAGGGGATTGAAAATCCCCGTGTCGGCAGTTCGATTCTGTCCCTGGGCACCATTTTCGCGCCGTC
>JARRQB010000020.1:0-11640 GCA_037382265.1 Gammaproteobacteria bacterium
GGTGCGGGGGCGGCCGCGCGGGCCGGGCGGAGCGCGCTCGGTCCGCGCGAACGTGCGGCTGAGCGGCGAGTGCGGGACCGCCAGGTCCTGCTTGACGAGGTTCTCCAGACCCTCGGCAGTGAACACCAAGCGACCGTAGCTCCCGTAGTGCGGCAGCTTGCGCCCCAGCGCCGCGATGCCGTCCGGGGGAGCACCGGCGAAGCCGAGCGGCGGCCGGGCGTTGTCGGGGTCGAGCGCCACCACCGCGAAGCCCGCCCGGCGGTAGCGCCGCCCACCGAGCGTCAGCCCCTCAGGGTCCAGGGCCTGGTCGACCGCGGCGAAGCGGTGCCCGAGCCTGCGCAACCAACGGTTGTCCCAACCGAGCAGCCACACCGCCCCGTCACCGGGCAGGTCGTCTAGCTCGCGGTCGAGTCGTACCCGGACATTGCCGTAGCGTTCCCGCCAGAAGCCAGCGAGCGCCCGCCACGCCGTCAGCTCGCTCGGCGCGGCGTCGCCAGGAAGCACCAGCCACTGGACCCGGGCGCCGAACAGACGTGCCAGCGCCGCTGGCCGCTCGCTCGCCTCCAGCAGCCGAAACACCTCGTACCCGGGATCGACGTCGAGCCGCTGCGGTGGCCGCTCGAAGTGCCAGTCCACCGTGGCCTCGCGCCCGGCCAGTTCGACGAACCGCCACTCGGGCAGCGCCTGACCGGCGAGCTGCACCGCCACCGGCACGCGCAGCGGGTAGACCGCAGCGTCCTGGGTCTGGCGCAGCGAAAAACGCATGGCGTGGCCACCCGGCTCCAGGGGCGTCACTGCAGCCTCCGCCAGCGCCAGCCGCGGCGCGCCCGGGCGGTCCAGCCAGGTGTCCGCCAGCGCCCTTACCGGTTGGCCGGCAGTCTGCTCCAAGATGCCCTTCAGATCGGCAAAACCGGCCGCTCGGTAGCGGAAGGCTTCCCAGAAGCCCTTCAGGCCGGCGACGAAGGCGGGATCGCCCAGCTCGGCCCGAGCCATGTGAAACAGCATCATCGCCTTGCCGTAGCCGACCGCCTGCGAGGCGTCGCTGTGACGCGAGCGGAACTCTCGCAGCGGAAAATCCCGTCCCTCGGCCGCGAAGTTGGCGTAGCGCTCCAGGGCCTGACGGCGGTAACGCGCGCCGCTGCCCTGTTCCTCCTGCAGGAGGTGATCCGCCAGGTAGGCGGTCAGTCCCTCGCTCCAGTTGCCGCCCGCGTAGTCGACATAGACGCCGTTGCCCCACCAGTTGTGGAGGATCTCGTGCGGCAGCGAACTGTACAGAATGAACGGCAGGCGCAGCACGCGCGAACCGAGCAGGGTGAACGACGGCATGCCGTAGCCGGTCTGCCAGCGATTCTCGACCACGGCGAACTTCGGGTACGGGTAGTCGGCGATCAGCGCACTGTACAGGTCCAGGTACTGGCCCATGACGTCGAGGTAGCTCCCTGCCGTGGCCTCGTCCGGGGCCAGCAGATAGACCTCCAGGTCGTAACCGCGGTGACGCCTGGCGTAGCGCTCGAACGGCCCAGCGATCAGGTAGATGTCGTCCTGCGGCGCCACCGCCCGCCAACCCGTGCCGCCGGACTCGCGCGCGCCCTGGCTGACTACCTGCCAGCCCGGCGGCGCATCGACGTCCAGCTCGAAGGTCATCAGGCGGTCATCGAATCGCGGGTACCAGCCCGCCGCAGCATCGAGATAGGCACCTTGGGCATCCACCACCGCAACGGGCATGCCGTGGGTAGCGCGACGCCCGAACTCGGCGATGCGACCCGTGTAGCTCAGGGTGATCTCGGCCGGCACCCGCTCCAACTCGAGCCGGTACCGGCGCAACCGATCGCCTGATCTGCCGTCTAGGGGATGCAACCGCCCCCCATCGACCGTCGGCTCGAACGCGGCAGCCAGAGAAAAACGCACGCTCGTCGCGGAAGTGGCAGGCAAACGCACGCTATCCTTTACCGACAGTTGTCCGGTGGCAGGGTCGATGCGTACCTCGAGCCGATGATGCACCGGCTCGGCCGCCGCCGCGGGGCCACACAACAACACGCAGCACGCCACCACAGCCAACGCGCGCCGACAGGCCGCCTGGAGAGAAGACATTCGCATGAGAACCATCATGAGCTCGAGCAAGTTCCCCCGGTTGATGACGGTCGCGGCGGCCTTCACCCTGCTCGCCCCGCTGTCCTGCGCCACCCAGTCGACCCGAACCACCGCGCAGGAGCCGGACTGGAACCCGCGCGTCGTGGTTCTGCGCGACGCGCCCACGCTGCGGGATGTGCTGGACGAGGCCGACGAACACCGCGTCATATTCGTCGGCGAGACCCACACCCGCCTTGATCACCACCTCGTGCAACTGGAGGTGCTCAAGTACCTGCACCGGCGCCACGGCGACGTGGCCGTCGGCGTCGAATGGTTCCAGTACCCCGTCCAGGAGAACCTCGACGCCTACCTGGCGGGCCGCATCGACGAGGCCGAAATGCTCGAGCGCACCGGCTACTTCGAGCGCTGGCGTTTCGATTATCGACTATACCGTCCGATCGTGGCGTACGCCAAGGCCAACGGCATCCCGCTCGTCGCCCTCAACGCCCCCGCCGAGCTCACCCGTGCGATCGGCGACGTCGGCCTGGACGGCCTGTCCGCGGACCTGCGCGCCCGGCTGCCCGAAGCGTACGACCGCAGCGACGCGGCCTACACGACCCGGGTGCGCGAATCGTTCGAGCAGCATCCAGCGGGCAGCGACAAGTTCCAGAACTTCCTCGACGTCATGCTGACCTGGGACGAGACCATGGCGGAGCAGGCAGCCCGCCACCTGCGGGCCCACCCGGGGCGGCGCATGGTGGTCATGGCCGGCAGCGGCCACGTCGCCTATCGTTCCGGCATTCCGAAGCGCCTGGAACGGCGCATCGGCGAGCGTACGACCGTGCTGCTGGTCGGCTGGGATCGCGCCGACGGCGTCGAGGCGGCGGACTACGTGGTCATGTCGGAACCGCGCGAACTCCCGCCCGCGGGACTGCTCGGCGCGTTTCTCGGCGCCGCGGACGGCGGGGTGCGGATCCTGGAGCTGAGCAGCAACAGCGCGATCGGCGACGCGGGCATCCTCAAGGATGACGTCCTGCTCAGCATCGACGACGCCGCGGTCGACAGCTTCGCAGCAGTCAAGCTCGCCCTGCTCGACCGCGCCCCCGGCGACAAGGTGACCATCCGCTACCGTCACCGCAACTGGCTGGGCCAGGAGGGCGAACACAGTACCGAGGTCACCCTGCGCGGCCGCATGCCCCCCAGGGGCCACCCATGACGCCACACATCGTCGTCGACCCGGAATCGACATCGCTGCAGGAACGCCCGGCGCTGATCAAGACCCCGCGGCGCAACCGCCAGCGCTTCCCCGACGCCTGCGTCCAACCGACCGAGAGCATCGAGGCCGCGCTGGCCGGCGCCGACCCTGCACGCCAGCTGCACCCAGCGCTCGTTTACGGCCCCTCGGTGTCCTCGGAAAGCCAGCGCATCTACTACCTGGTGCGCTGGCTCGATTGAGGCGTGAGCGCCCCTCGCCCGCCTGCCGCGCCGGGCGGTCGTCCAGCCCTTGAAATGCCGAAAACCGCCCGCAAATTGGGGTCAACGGGCGCTCGTGCGAGGCCCGTTACGAGGGGCGCGTCCCGCGTGGAGCGCCAAACCAACGCATATTGCTTGATTCGGGAGAGGATATGACGATGATCGATTTCACACCTTTGTTCCGTACCGCGATCGGCTTCGACCGCCTGGCTGACACCCTGGAGCACGCCTACCGCGCGGATGCGGGCGGCTACCCCCCTTACAACATCGAGGTGCGCGGGGAGGATCACTACCGCATCACCATGGCGGTGGCCGGCTTCACCGAGGGCGACCTCGACATCGAGGTCAAACAGAACGTGTTGCGGGTCAGCGGCGCCAAGCAGGGCGAGGACGAGGAGCGTCGGTACCTGCACCGCGGCATCGCCAACCGCAGCTTCGAGCGCAGCTTTCAGCTCGCCGACTACGTCCGCGTGACCGGCGCCGAGATCAAGGACGGCCTGCTGCACGTCGATCTCGTGCGGGAGATCCCCGAGGCCATGAAGCCGCGTCGGATCGAAATCCGCCGGACCGGTGAGAAGCTCATCGAGGGCGAAACGGCCGCAGCCTGACGCCGCCGACACGGCGGGCGGTGCCGCCCCGCGGTGCCGCCCGCCGTCCCATCAGCTGTGGAGAACCGGATGTCACGCCATCGAAGCTTGCTGACCCTGTTGGCCCTTACCGTCGTCATGCTCCCGGGACCGGCCGCCGTGGCGGCGCTGCCGGCAATGGTCGAGGACCGGCCGCTGCCCAGCCTCGCGCCGATGCTCGAGCGGGTCACTCCCGCCGTGGTCAACATCTCCAGCGTGAGCGTGGTCGACGAGGCCCAGCATCCGCTGCTCAGCGATCCCTTCTTCCGGCGCTTTTTCGATCTGCCGCGGCTAAACCGGCAGCGGCGCAGCCAGAGCCTCGGTTCGGGCGTGATCGTCGACGCGGAGCGCGGCTACGTGCTCACCAACCACCATGTGGTCGACAAGGCCGACGAGGTACGTGTCACCCTCGCCGACGGCAGGGTGCTGGAGGCGGAAGTCCTCGGCGTCGACCCCGAGACCGACGTCGCGGTACTCAAGATCCCCGCCGAAGACCTGCACGCCGTGCGAACCGCGGACTCCGACCACTTGCGCGTGGGTGACTTCGTGGTCGCCATCGGCAACCCCTTCGGCCTCAATCAGACGGTTACCTCCGGGATCGTGAGCGCGCTCGGACGCAGCGGTCTCGGCATCGAAGGCTACGAGAATTTCATTCAGACCGACGCCTCGATCAACCCTGGCAACTCCGGCGGCCCGCTGGTCAACCTGCGCGGCGAACTGGTCGGCATCAACACCGCCATCCTGGCACCGGGCGGCGGCAACGTGGGTATCGGGTTTGCCATCCCGGTGAACATGGTGAACAGCATCATGTCGCAGATCGTCGAGTTCGGCGGCGTGCGTCGCGGCGTGTTCGGCGTCGGACTGCAAGAGCTGACGCCGCAGCTGGCCGAGGCGCTGGACGTCAGTATCCGCGACGGCGCCGTGGTGGCCGAGGTACGCGACGACTCGGCCGCCGATCGGGCCGGCGTCGAGGTCGGGGACATCGTCGTCGAACTCAACGACAAGCCGGTGCTGAGCGCCGCCGGCCTGCGCATCCAGCTGGCGCTGCTGCGCATCGGCGACGAGGTACGCCTGAGCGTGCTGCGCGGCGGCCGGGAGCGTCAGCTGCGCGCCCGCATCGCCGACCCTTTCGAGGGCTACGTCGACGGCGCCACGATCAGCCGCTTTTTCCGCGGCGCCCTGCTTGGCGAAGTGGTCGACGACTCGCCCTTCGGCAAGCTCGAGGCCGTCGCCGTCGCGCGAGTCGCACAAGACAGCAACGCCTGGCGCATCGGCCTACGCGGCGACGACGTGCTAATCGCGGTGAACGACGAACGCGTCGAAGACCTCGACGACCTGGCGCGCGTCACCAACGACAACCGCGAGGTGTGGCAGTTGAAGCTGCGTCGCGGGAGCCGGGTCGTCACCATGGTCGCCCGTTGACGGGCCGGAGCCATGGACCTCGCTCGCACAACCTGTCCCGCGGGGCCACCCACACTGTCGTGAAGGCCAGCGTCATTTCCGCACGCGCGCGGCATGCTGGAAGTCCGCGCCTAAAGTCGTCCCGCCGCGTAGTCGACCATCGCCTGCCGCAGCTCGGCCAGGGTGTTCATGACGAAGGGGCCGCCGCGGGCGACCGGTTCGTTGAGCGGGCGTCCCGAGACGAGTAGGAAACGCGCCCCAGCGTCGCCGGCGCGCACGCTTACCCGGCCGCCGCGTGCCAGCACGGCAAGGTCGTCGACCGCCAGTTCGACGTCCGCACCGTTCGGCCCCGGCAGGTTCGCGCTGCCCTCGTACAACAACACGAAGCCGTTGTGCGTCGCCGGCACGGGCTCGCTCCACACGACACCAGGCGGTAGGCCGACGTCGAGGTAGTTCGGTTCGGTCAGCGGTTGGCTGACCGGCCCGGCGGTGCCGCTCGCGGTCCGCCCGGCAAGCACCCGCACCTGTGCGCCGTCGGCGAGCTGCTCGACGGGTAGCGCGGTGGCCGCGTACTCCTGGTACGCCGGCGCGATCATCTTGTGGCCGGCCGGCAGGTTCACCCAGAGTTGGAAGCCGGCCAGCAGACCGTCCTCCTGTTCCGGCATCTCCGAGTGCACGATGCCGCGCCCGGCCGTCATCCACTGGATGCCGCCGGCCTCGATCACGCCTTCATGCCCGGCGTTGTCGCGGTGGCGCATGCGTCCTGCCAGTAAGTAGGTGACGGTCTCGAAACCACGGTGAGGGTGACGGTCTCGAAACCACGGTGAGGGTGCGGCGGAAAGCCCGCGATGTAGTCGTCGGGGTCGTCGCTGCGAAACACGTCCAGCAGCAGGAAGGGGTCGAGCATGGCGAGCTCTGGGGTGCCGATCACCCGGGTCAGTTCGACGCCCGCTCCGTCGGTCGCGGCCGTACCCCGCACGACCCGGCTCACGACACGCAACCCGGCAGCAGGCACTGGGGAGGCCTTCAACGGCGCAGCTCCAGCCGGTTCAGGCTGCGGCGCGCGCAACGATGGCCCGGCGCAGTTGTTCGCGCGCGCGGGCCAGCGCCTGACCGGCTTCGCTGTTCAGCCCGTCGGCCGTAATCAGGTGCACGTCGCGCACCCCGAGGAAGCCCCAGACATGCCGCAGATATTCGCTGGCGTAGTCCAACGGTCCGCCCACCGGCACGCCACCGGTCGTCATCACGAGGTAGACCGGCCGGTCGCGCAGCAGCCCTTGCGGGCCGTTCGGCGTGTAGCGGAAGGTCACGCGCGCGCGGCAGACCAAGTCGATCCATGCCTTGACCGCGGCGGGCACCCCGAAGTTGTACATGGGCACCGCCATCACCACGGCATCCGCCGCTTGGAGTTCCTCGACGAGGATGTCCGACAGGGCCAATTCGCGGCGCTGGTCCGGGCTGCGCTGTTCGGGGTCGGTGAAGTTGGCCGCCACCCAGGCCTCCGTGAGCAGCGGCAGGCCGCGGCCGAGGTCGCGGCGCAGCAGGCGCGCGCCTGGATGGGCGGCCCGCAGCCGGTCGACCGCCTCATCGGCCAGGCGGCGGCTCGCCGAATCGGCGTAGCGGGCGCTACCGTCGATGCGCAGAATGGTGAAGTTGTCGTTGTGCATGTCAATCTCCCGGAGTGCCTGATGCAATGGCCGAAGTTTGGCTATGCCATAAAGGAAAATAAACACCGAAATAAGGAAAATATTATTGCTATGATCAGAACAATATGGACAGGTTCGCCGACATAGAGACCTTCGTCGCCGTGGTCGACCTGGGCAGCTTCAGCGCCGCGGCCGAGCGCCTGGGCACCGCGAAGTCCGCCGTGAGCCGGCGCGTGGCGCAACTCGAAGGACGCCTCGGTGCCCGGCTACTGAATCGCACCACCCGACGCCTGAGCCTGACCGACGCCGGTCGGGCGCTGCACGAACGCGCCAAGCGTATCCTGAGCGACCTGGAGGAGGCCGAGGGCGAAGTGGCCCACGCCGAGGCGGCGCTGCGCGGGCGGCTGAAGGTCGCGACACCGCTGTCGTTCGGTCTGCTGCACCTGGGACCCGCGCTGGAGGACTTCCTGATCCAGCACCCGGAACTCGAGGTGGAACTCGACCTGAACGACCGGCAGGTCGACCTGGTGAGCGAGGGCTTCGACCTGGCCCTGCGCATCGGCCAGCTCACCGATTCGAGCCTGATCGCCCGCCGCATCTCCACGGTGCGGCGGGTCACCGTGGCCAGCCCCGACTACCTCGCCCGGCACGGCACGCCGCAACACCCCGGGGAACTCGACCGCCACCACGGTCTGCGGTACACGAACGTCCCGCGCCAGGAAGCCTGGAGCTACTTCGACGCCCAGGGCCGGCCGGTCAGGCCACGCGTTCCCGACCGGCTTGCCGCGAACAACGGCGAGCTGCTCGCGGATGCCGCCGAGCGCGGCCTGGGGATCGCGGTTCAGCCGACCTTCATGGTGCACGAGGCGCTGCGGGAGGGGCGACTCAGGGCGGTGCTCACCGACTGGACTCTGGCCGAGCAGGGCATGTACCTGGTGTACCCGCCGGGTCGGTTTCTGTCCCAGCGGGTGCGCGCTTACTCGGACCACCTGGCCGGCTGTTTCGGCGACCGGCCCTATTGGGACCGACACCTGGCGTGAACGATCGGCTAGACCTGGTCGGCGCACCGCCGCTCAGCTGTCCCCCGCCAACTCCTCGTAGAAGTGGAAACTCCCGATGGTCATGCCGTGGCGGAAGTAAAACCGGTGCGCGTCGACGCGCTGGGTACCCGAATCCAGGTGCAGGCAGCGGCAACCGTGCGTGCGCGCCTCGGCGCGCAGCCACGCGAGCATGACCGCGCCGAAGCCCTGGCCGCGCCGCGCGGCCGCGCTGACCAGGTCGTCGACGTACAGGTACTTCCCCAGGTGCAGGTTGTGGGCGATGCGGTAGCCCGCCACGCACACGACGTGATCGCCGTCGCGCAGACAAGCAAGCCGGTAGCCCTCGATCTCCATCTCCCGCACCCGGGCAACGAAGTCTGCCCGGCGCAGGTGCGGGCGCAGTTCCGCCATCACGTCGTAGCAGGCGGCGACGGCTTCGTCGGTGATCACGCGCAACGGTGTGTGGGACACGGGTCGCTACTCCTGGTTTCCGATCACGGCCACGTCCGCCTCGGCGGTCTGCCGGTCGATGTCGAACCGCAGCTCGCAGTATTCGGCCCGCTCGTCAGCCGGCGACGGGTCGTCGGCGCAGCAGCTGCCGGCATCCACCCCCGTGAACAAGACCCCGACCCTGGCGCGGATGCGCTGCGCCGAGACCTCGGCGCCGAGCAGCATGACGCTGAGCGCGCCGCTGCCCACGCAGCTGCTGCCGACCAGGCCGGCCTGCAAGGGCAGCTGCCCGGGGTCCAGCCCCTCGACCTCGGCCTTGAACGCCTGCTCGAAGGCCGGCGTGCCGCAGGCCTGCACCGTGCGCGAGAGCTTCACCGGTTTACGCCGCGACCCGAGCACATGAATTCAGCCAACGGTCGTGCCGACCGTGTGGCTCCAGAGCGCCCCGGCGATGCGGGGTCAGCGGACGACCGGAACTGCCCACAGACCCAATCCGGCGGCGCGGGCCTCCGTCTGCGCGGCGACGAGCTCGGGGTCGGTCGAACGCACCCACACGGCGCCGGCGCGCGCCATTTCCACGGCGATGTCCCACTGCTCGAGCCGCATGCGCACGCGCCGGTAACCGTCCGGCTCTTCTCCGAGCACGCGCACGCGCACGTGCCGCCCGCCGATCATCTTCTCCAGGATGGCCCGGCTGCCCTCGCCCGCAGCGCTGGCCGGGTCCGGGGCCTCGACCCCGTCGAGGCGCGCGCGCCAGGTCCGACCGCGCTGGCGCACCAGCACGGCATCCCCCGAAAACACCCGGAACACCCGGACCTTCTCGTCGAGCTCCGCCGCGTCGGCCGCCGCCGCGCCTTGAATGCAGGCGGGGAACCAAAGCACGGCTCCGAGCAGGAGTGCCAGGGTGGTGCGACACGCGGTGCAAAGTGCACCAACTTCGGGCATCGGCGGCATTCGAATTCGCGTACTGTGGTCGAGAACCGAGTCTAAGTCCTTTGGCGCGCAGGCTTCAATTCGGCTTGGCATGACGCTTGCGATAGTTACCGCGGCGACGGTCGGCGCTGTCCGGCGGCGCCCTCGACATCGTCATCCGTTCAAAGATCTAGGGAACCTCAATGCACAAAGCTAAGCGACTCAAGACCCTCTCGGCAGCGCTAACGCTGACCGCGGGCGCCGCCCTGACCGGCCTTGCCCAGGCCGCCGACACCATCAAGGTCGGCGTGCTTCACTCGCTCTCCGGCACCATGGCCATCAGCGAGACCACGCTGAAGGACACCATGCTGATGTTGATCGAGGAGCAGAACAAGCAGGGCGGCCTGCTCGGCAAGAAGCTCGAGCCCGTCGTCGTCGACCCGGCCTCCAACTGGCCGCTGTTCGCCGAGAAGGCGCGCGAGCTGATCGAGAAGGACAAGGTGGCCGCGGTGTTCGGCTGCTGGACCTCGGTGTCGCGCAAATCCGTGCTGCCGGTGTTCGAGGAACTCGACAGCCTGCTGTTCTACCCGGTGCAGTACGAAGGCGAGGAGTCGTCCAAGAACGTCTTCTACACCGGCGCCGCGCCCAACCAGCAGGCGATCCCCGCCGTCGACTATCTGATGAACGACATCGGCGTCGAGCGCTGGGTTCTGGCAGGCACCGACTACGTGTACCCGCGCACGACCAATAAGATCCTCGAGGCTTACCTCAAGGCCAAGGGTGTCGCCGCCGCGGACATCATGATCAACTACACCCCCTTCGGCCACTCGGACTGGCAGTCCATCGTCTCGGAGATCAAGAAGTTCGGCTCGGCCGGGAAGAAGACCGCCGTAGTCTCGACCATTAACGGCGACGCCAACGTGCCCTTCTACAAGGAGCTGGGCAACCAGGGCATCTCCGCCACCGACATTCCGGTCGTCGCCTTCTCCGTCGGCGAAGAGGAACTCTCCGGCATCGACACCAAGCCCCTGGTCGGGCATCTCGCCGCCTGGAACTACTTCATGAGCGTCGAGAGCGAGGCCAACGATGCCTTTATCACGGCCTGGCACGAGTTCATCAAGAACGAGGATCGCGTCACCAACGACCCGATGGAAGCCCATTACATCGGCTTCAAGATGTGGGTCGAGGCCGTCAAGAAGGCCGGCACGACCGACCCGGCTGCCGTGCAGGAGGCCATCATCGGCGTCACCGTTCCGAACCTCTCCGGCGGCTACTCTGCGATGATGCCCAACCACCACATCACCAAGCCGGTGCTGATCGGCGAGATCCAGGACGACGGCCAGTTCCAGGTCGTGTGGGAGACCTCGGGCCTGGTGGTCGGCGATGCATGGTCCGATTTCCTGGAAGGCTCCAAGGACATCATCTCCGACTGGCGTGCACCGCTGGCGTGCGGCAACTACAACGTGAAGACCGCCAAGTGCTCGGGTCAGAATTTCTGATCCGGCGCGGCTGACATAATAACGACGACCCGGCACCCGTCCGCCACGCGGGCGGGTGCCCCACCAACCCGAGACCCCAAACACGCTGCCATGCGATATCTTCGACTTGTGGCTGTGCTGTTCTCGCTGAGCCTGGCAGCGATCGCATCGGCCGCCGAGGTCGAGACCGGCGACAGCGCACTGGACGCAGCCTTCGCCCAGATCCTCGACCGCGACTTCGACGTCAAGCTGCGCGGTGTCGACGCCATCGCCGACAGCGGCCACCCCAGGGCCGGACAACTGCTGCGCGGCCTGATCGAGGGCGATCTGCGGCTTTACAAGAAGACCAAGCGCCTAGTGCTGACGCGCGAGGAAGGCAGTAGCTTCGAACTTACCGACGCGGTCACCGGCGAGGCTATCGGCACCGCCAAGAAGCGCGAAGTGAAGCGTCTGCCCATCAACAACCCGATGCGCGGCCGCATCCAGACGTTGCTTGCCGGACTGGACCTGCGCAGCCCGGATGCCGCGGTGCGCCTGGCCGCCG
>JARRQB010000020.1:11654-21387 GCA_037382265.1 Gammaproteobacteria bacterium
CTCGACAACCCGGACCCGGCCAACACGGAGCTGCTGCGCGAGCGCATCGACGCGGAGACGGACGAGGCCGTCGAGGCGGCCATGCTCACCGCCGTCTCGCTGGCCAACTTGGGCAATGCCGACCCGGCACGGCGCCTCGCCGCGATTGCCGAACTGCGCGGCAGCCTGGAGCAGAGCGTGCGCAACGGCTTGACCCGCCTTGCCGAGAACGACCCCGACGAGGCGGTGCGAGCGGCCGCCACGTCGGCCCTGCAGTCAATCGAACGCGAGATCGCCTTCTACGGGCAGGTCGAGACATTGTTCTTCGGGCTGAGTCTGGGCTCGGTCCTGGTGCTGGCGGCCATCGGCCTCGCCATCACCTTCGGCGTCATGGGCGTGATCAACATGGCCCACGGCGAGTTGATCATGCTCGGCGCCTACACCACCTACCTGCTCCAGCTCGCCATGCCCGGGCACATCGGGCTGGCAGTCATCCTCGCCATTCCCGCCGCCTTCGTGGTCTCGGGGCTGGTAGGCATCGCCATCGAACGCGGCGTGATCCGCTTCCTGTACGGCCGCCCCCTGGAGACCCTGCTGGCGACCTTCGGCATCAGCCTGATCCTGCAGCAGGCGGTGCGCACCCTAATCTCGCCGCAGAACGTGCCGGTCGCCAATCCCGAGTGGATGAGCGGCTTCTGGCAGGTCAACAGCGTGCTGTCGCTGACGTACAACCGCATGTTCATTCTGCTGTTCTGCCTCCTGGTGTTCTCGGCGTTGTTCCTGGTCCTGAAGCGCACCACGCTGGGCCTGCAGGTGCGGGCGGTCTCGCAAAACCGCAGCATGGCCCGCGCCATGGGCGTGCGTTCGGCGCGGGTGGACGCCATGACGTTCGGGCTCGGGTCGGGCATCGCGGGCGTCGCCGGCGTTGCGCTCTCGCAGCTGACCAACGTCGGCCCCAATCTGGGGCAGGCCTACATCGTCGACAGCTTCATGGTCGTGGTGTTCGGCGGCGTCGGCAATCTGTGGGGCACCCTGGTCGGCGGGCTGGGTCTCGGCATCGCCAACAAGGTGCTCGAGCCCTGGTCCGGCGCGGTGCTGGCCAAGATCCTGGTGCTGGTGTTCATCATCCTGTTCATCCAGAAGCGCCCGCGGGGCCTGTTCCCGCAGAAGGGCCGCGCCGCGGAGGCCTGACCCATGTTCCTCTCGCGCATCCTCGCAGGCGACCGCGGCGGCATGACCTTCCTGACCGTCCTGCTGGGCGTCCTGATCACAGTGCCGATCCTGAACGGGCTGCCGGAGTCCAGCCCATGGCACGTCTCGACCTACACGATTACCCTGCTCGGCAAGTATCTCACCTACGCCCTGCTCGCGATGGCCGTCGACCTGGTCTGGGGCTACCTCGGCATCCTGAGCCTCGGTCACGGCGCCTTCTTCGCCCTCGGCGGCTATGCCATGGGCATGTACCTGATGCGCCAGATCGGCGAGCGCGGCGTCTACGGCCATCCCGAGCTGCCCGACTTCATGGTGTTCCTGAACTGGCAGGAGCTGCCCTGGTTCTGGTACGGCTTCGACCAGTTCTGGTTTGCCGCGCTGATGGTCATGCTGGTGCCCGGCCTGCTCGCCTTCGTGTTTGGCTGGTTCGCCTTCCGTTCGCGCGTGACCGGCGTGTACCTCTCGATCATCACCCAGGCGCTGACCTACGCCCTGATGCTCGCCTTCTTCCGCAACGAGATGGGCTTCGGCGGCAACAACGGCCTGACCGACTTCAAGGACATACTCGGCTTCAACCTGCAGGCCGACAGCACCCGCCTGGGCTTGTTCGTGGCGTCCGGCGTGGCGCTGATCCTCGGCTACCTCGCGTGCCGGGCGATCGTGGTTTCGCGGCTCGGGCGCGTGGCGGTCGCGGTGCGCGACACCGAGGACCGGGTGCGCTTCATCGGCTACAAGGTGGAGCACGTCAAGGTCGCCATCTTCACCTTTTCGGCCGTTCTCGCCGGCATCGCCGGGGCGCTCTATGTACCGCAGGTCGGCATCATCAACCCGGGCGAGTTCGCGCCCCTGAACTCGATCGAGATCGTCATCTGGGTCGCCCTCGGCGGGCGCGCGACGCTGTACGGCGCGGTCATCGGCGCCGTCGGCGTGAACTATGCGAAGACCTGGTTCACGGCGGCCATGCCCGACGCCTGGCTGTTTGCCCTGGGCGCGCTGTTCGTCCTGGTGACGCTCTTCCTGCCGCGCGGCGTGGCGGGGCTGCTGCGGCGCAGGGCGCGCGCGCAGGAGGCGGCAACATGAACCCGCTGCAGAACATGGTCCGGCGCGACCAGGTCTACGACTTCCTCATCCCCAAGGTGGTGGAGGACCTGGACCTCTCGCACGGCACGGTGCTCTACATGGAAGACGTGTCGGTCAGCTTCGACGGCTTCCAGGCGATCGACCGCCTCAACTTCTACGTCGACGCCGGCGAACTGCGCTGTGTCATCGGCCCGAACGGCGCCGGCAAGACCACCATGATGGACATCATCACGGGCAAGACCCGACCGGACTCCGGCCAGGTCTGGTTCGGCCAGCGCATCAACCTGCTCAAGATGAGCGAGCCGGAGATCGCGGAGGCCGGCATCGGGCGCAAGTTCCAAAAGCCCACGGTGTTCGAACACCACAGCGTCGCGGAGAACCTGGAACTTGCCATGGCCGGGCCGAAGGGGGTGTGGCGCACCTTTACCGCACGCCTGGGCGATCCGCAGCGGGAACGCATCGCGGACGTGCTGGAGATCATCGGCCTCAAGGATGCGGGTGGCCGGCGCGCCGGCGCCCTGTCGCACGGCCAGAAGCAGTGGCTGGAGATCGGCATGTTGCTGATGCAAAACCCGCTGCTGTTGCTGGTCGACGAACCCGCCGCCGGCATGACCCACCAGGAGATGGACCGCACGGTCGAACTCCTGACCTCGCTGGCAGGCGAACACTCGGTGGTCGTGGTCGAACACGACATGGATTTCGTCCGCGCGCTCGACTCGCGGGTCACCGTCCTGCACCAGGGCAGCGTGCTGGCCGAGGGGAACATGGACAGCGTGCAAAACGACCCGCGCGTGGTGGAGGTCTACCTGGGAACATGAAAACGTACGTGCAAGTCGGGCCGTCGGGCAGCGCAGGCGGCAACGGGGCAGCTCCCGCTGGACAGCCTCGCAGCGCCAACCATTGTCGGGCCGTCGGCGCGCCCGTGGTTCGACCGTCATGCTAAGCGTCGAGCAGCTCAACCAGTTCTATGGAGAAAGTCATACCCTGTGGGACCTCGACCTCGAGGTCCCACAGGGTCAGTGCACCTGCCTGATGGGACGCAACGGGGTCGGCAAGACCACGCTGCTGCAGTGCATCATGGGGCTGCTGCCGGCGCGTAGCGGCGCGATCCGGTTCGACGGCCGGGACATCGTGCGCGAAGCGGCGGAACGGCGCGCGGAAAGCGGCATCGGTTACGTACCCCAGGGACGGCAGATCTTTCCGCTGCTCACGGTCGAGGAGAATCTGCAGATCGGTTTGCCGGCGCGCGCCGACAAGGCACGCGCGATCCCCGGCTTCATCTACGACCTGTTCCCGGTGCTCAGGGACATGCACGCCCGGCGCGGCGGCGACCTCTCGGGCGGGCAGCAGCAGCAACTCGCCATCGGCCGCGCGCTGGTGATCGACCCCAAGCTGCTCATCCTCGACGAACCGACCGAGGGCATCCAACCCAACATCGTGCACGAGATCGGGGATATCATCCGACGACTGAACCGCGAGATCGGCCTGACCGTGTTGCTGGTGGAACAGAAGCTGCCCTTTGCGCGGCGCGTGGCGGACACCTTCTGCATCCTCGACCGCGGTCGGGCGGTGGCGCACGGCGCGATTGGCGACCTGAACGACGGGCTCGTGCGGGAGTTTCTCACCGTTTGAGGCGTGCACGCACGTGAACCGCGAAGCCACAATGGCACTAAGACCCCCCCGCCCGGCTGCTGCGGAGCCGGGGCTTGCCGGCCGGCCGACGGCGCGGTTTACCGCCAAGCCCTTCGTCTCCCCGACGCACCGACGATTGCGTGTCGCGGGGTCGACGTGAGTACCGCCCCGGGCACTGTCGCGCATGCACCGACTGGCGAGGGCTGGCGGGCCGCTCTCGAGCTCGGCTTCGAGCGGCGTAACGGGCGCAGTGTGCTGGCGCGGCGGCGGCGCTTCGGTCCGCTTGCCGTGCAACGCAGCTTTTACCCGGAAGGCGACCTGTGCCACGTCTACCTGCTGCACCCGCCCGGCGGCGTCGTCGGAGGCGACCGGTTGGACGTCACGGTGACGGTCGGGCGCGGCGCCGAGGCCTTGATCACCACGCCCGGCGCGGCGAAATACTACCGCTCGGCCGGTCCGGCGGCCCACCTGCGCCAGCACGTCAGCGTCGGAGGCGGCGCGTCGCTGGAGTGGCTGCCGCACGAGAACATCTTGTTCAGCGGTACCGAACTTCGGGCGCAAACACGGATCGACCTGCATCCCGGGGCGCGCTTCTTCGGCTGGGAGCTACACTGCCTGGGCCGGCCGGCCGGCGGGCGGGCATTCGACGAGGGCAGCGCCGGCTTCCGCCTCGAGCTGTGGCGCGACGGCCGACCGTTGCTGCTGGAATACTTGCGGCTGACCGCGGCACGGATCGGCCACCCCGCTCAGCTCCGCGGCCACCCGGTGGTCGCCACCCTGCTGGCCACGCCGGCGGACGCTGCGCTGCTGGCGGCGCTGCGCGAGCGACTCGGCGACGACCCGGCGATGGCCTGCGCCGCCACCCTGCTGGCCGACCTGCTGGTGGTGCGCGTGTTGGGCGGCTCGACCGAACGGGTGCGGCGGCTTCTGGGCGACGCCTGGTCCGCGGTACGCGAAGCGGTCATCGGCCGCGCGCCCTGCCCGCCCCGCATCTGGGCGACTTGACCGAACGAAGGCACCGAGGAGAACCCCGTGGAACTGACACCCAGGGAAAAAGACAAGCTGCTGCTGTTCACCGCTGCACTGCTCGCCGAGCGGCGACTGGCGCGCGGCGTCAAGCTCAACTATCCGGAGGCCGTGGCCTACATCAGCGCCGCCATCCTCGAGGGCGCGCGCGACGGGCGCAGCGTGGCCGATCTGATGGACCACGGCCGCACTCTGCTCTCGCGCGAGCAGGTCATGGAGGGAGTTCCCGAGATGATCCCCGAGGTGCAGGTCGAGGCGACCTTCCCCGACGGCACCAAGCTGGTTACCGTGCACGAGCCGATTCTTTGAACCGCTGAACCGCAAAACATCGGGAGCGCCGCATGATCCCCGGAGAAATCCTGCCCGCCGCGGGCGATATCGAACTCAACGCCGGCCGCGCCACCGTCACGGTGGCGGTGGCCAACACCGGCGACCGCCCCATCCAGGTCGGCTCGCACTACCACTTCTTCGAAGCCAACCGCGCACTGAACTTCGAACGTGACCGGACCCGCGGCTTTCGGCTGAACATCCCCGCCGGCACGGCGGTACGCTTCGAGCCTGGCCAGACGCGCGAGGTCGAGCTGGTGGCCTACGCCGGCGAGCGGCACGTCTACGGTTTCAACGGCAAGGTCATGGGAGGGCTCGATTGATGGCGCGGATCACGCGGCAGGCATATGCGGAGATGTACGGCCCGACCACCGGCGACCGGCTGCGGCTGGCCGACACCGAATTGTTCGTCCAGGTCGAAGAAGACCGCACCGTGTACGGCGACGAGGTCAAGTTCGGCGGCGGCAAGGTGATCCGCGACGGCATGGGCCAAAGCCAGCGTCCGGCCAGCGAGGTGGTCGACCTGGTGATCACCAACGCGCTGATCCTCGACTGGTGGGGCGTCGTCAAGGCGGATGTCGGCATCAAAAACGGCCGCATCAGCGGCATCGGCAAGGCCGGCAACCCCGACGTCCAGCCCGGCGTGGACATCGTGGTCGGGCCCGGTACCGAGGCGATCGCCGGCGAGGGGCAGATCCTCACCGCCGGCGGCATCGACTCGCACATCCACTTCATCTGCCCGCAACAGGTCGAAGAGGCTTTGATGTCGGGCGTGACCACCATGCTGGGCGGCGGCACGGGTCCGGCGACCGGCACCAACGCCACCACCTGCACGCCGGGCCCGTGGAACATCCAACGCATGCTGCAGGCTGCCGACGCACTGCCGATGAACCTCGGCTTTCTCGGCAAGGGCAATGCCTCGCGCCCGGGTCCGCTGGCCGAACAGGTGGCCGCCGGCGCGATCGGGCTCAAGCTGCACGAGGACTGGGGTACCACGCCCGCGGCAATCGACAACTGCCTCACCGTGGCCGAAAACTTCGACGTTCAGGTCGCGATCCACACCGACACCCTGAACGAGTCGGGCTTCGTCGAGGACTCGCTCGCCGCTATGGCCGAGCGCACCATCCACACCTATCACACCGAGGGTGCGGGCGGCGGCCACGCGCCGGACATCATCAAGGCGTGCGGCGCGGCCAACGTCCTGCCCTCGTCGACCAACCCGACACGCCCCTACACCGTCAACACGGTGGACGAGCACCTCGACATGCTGATGGTCTGCCACCACCTGTCGCCCGCGATCGCCGAGGACGTGGCGTTTGCCGAGTCGCGCATCCGGCGCGAGACCATCGCCGCCGAGGACATCCTGCACGACCTGGGGGCCTTCTCCATGATCGCCTCCGACTCCCAGGCTATGGGCCGAGTCGGCGAGGTCGTGTGCCGTACCTGGCAGACCGCGCACAAGATGAAAGTCCAACGCGGCAGCCTGCCGGGGGACCCCGGCGAGCACGACAACCTGCGGGCCCGGCGGTACATCGCCAAGTACACCATCAACCCGGCGATCACTCACGGCATCGCGCACGAGGTCGGTTCGATTGAGGTCGGCAAGCTCGCCGACCTGGTGCTTTGGAATCCCGCCTTCTTCGGCACCAAGCCGAGCCTGATCCTCAAGGCGGGCATGATCGCCGCCGCCCCGATGGGCGACCCGAACGCCTCCATCCCCACCCCACAGCCGGTGCACTACCGGCCCATGTTCGGCGCGCTGGGCGGAGCCCGCGCGGCCACCAGCATGACCTTCCTGTCGCAGGCCGCGCACGATGCCGGCGTGCACCAGCAACTCGGCTTGCTCTCGCGGGTCGGCGTGGTGCGCGGCTGCCGGGCGGTGACCAAGCGCGACATGGTGCTGAACGACTACCTGCCGGTGATCGAGGTCGACCCGCAGACCTACCAGGTGCGCGCCGACGGCGAACTGCTGACCTGCGAGCCGGCCGAGGTGCTGCCGATGGCGCAGCGCTATTTTCTGTTCTGAGCGCGGCGTGGACGACCTCATTCGACTCACCGGTCGCGCGGCACACGGACCGGCAAGCGCGACCCTGACGCTGCCGTTCGAACAGCGCACGCGCGCCCGCCTGCGGGTGACGCTCGACGACGGCGTTGCTGCCGGCCTGTTGCTCGAGCGTGGCCAGGTGCTGCGCGACGGCGACCTGCTGGTTGCCGACAACGGCCTGGTGGTGTGCGTGCGCGCGGCGGCCGAGGCCGTGTCCAGCGTGCGCAGCGACGATGCGCTGGCCCTCGCCAGGGCCGCCTATCACCTCGGCAATCGGCACGTGCCGCTGCAGATCGCCGCCGGACTGCTGCGGTACCGCCAGGACCACGTACTCGACGACATGGTGCGCGGCCTGGGCCTGGGGGTCGTCGCCGAGCAGGCGCCGTTCGAGCCGGAGGCCGGCGCCTACCGCGGCGGCGGCCATGCGCACGATCACGTCCATGACCACTGACCTCGCCCTGCTGCGCCTGCTGCAGCTGGTCAGCCCGTCGCTGCCGGTCGGCGCCTTCACCTATTCCCAGGGCATCGAGTGGGCGGTCGAGGCCGGCTGGATTCGGAACGCGTCGGACCTCGAGGCGTGGTTGACGAACCAGCTCGAACAGGCCGTCGGGCGGCTCGAGGTGCCGCTGCTGGCCCGTATGTACGCCGCCTGCGAAGCGGGCGACGTAGCCGCTCTCGCCGCGTGGTGCGACCACGCCGTCGCCTGGCGCGAGACCGCCGAACTGCGCGCCGAGGAACACCACCGTGGGCGGGCGCTCGCGGACCTCCTGGTGTCGCTCGAGGTGGCCGGGGCCGCGGCCTGGCGCGATACCCTGGGGCGCAGCCAGCTCGCCGGCGTTGCCCTGGCGGCGGTGCATTGGCAGATTCCGATCCGGGTCGCGGCGCTCGGCTACGCCTGGGGTTGGCTCGAGAACCTGGTGCTCGCCGCCGTCAAGCTGATCCCGCTCGGCCAGACCGACGGGCAGCGCGTCCTGCAGCGCCTGGCGGCCCGCATCCCGACCACCGTCGCCTCCGGTCTGACGCTCGACGCCGGCGAGATCGGCGCCTCTCTGCCGGCGCTGGCGATCGCCAGCAGTGCGCACGAGACCCAGTACACCAGGTTGTTCCGCTCGTGAAGCGGAGCAGCGTCGACCAGGCGGTGCGATCGATGTTCATTGGCTTGTTGATGCTTTCGTGGTCCCGAAATGACTGACACCTCACCCCTGCGTATCGGCGTCGGCGGCCCGGTGGGCTCCGGCAAGACCGCCCTGCTGGACGCGCTGTGCAAGCGCCTGCGCGACAGCTACCAACTGGCCGTGGTGACCAACGACATCTACACCCAGGAGGATGCGCAGTTCCTGATCCGCAGCGAGGCGCTGGCGGCGGAGCGCATCATCGGGGTGGAGACCGGCGGCTGCCCGCACACGGCGATCCGCGAGGACGCCTCGATGAACCTCGCCGCCGTGCAGGACCTGCAGCAGCGCTTCGTCGACCTGGACGTGATCTTCGTCGAGAGCGGGGGCGACAACCTGTCGGCGACCTTCAGTCCGGAACTGGTCGACCTGACCCTCTACGTGATCGACGTGTCCGAGGGCGAGAAGTTCCCCCGCAAAGGCGGGCCGGGCATCACCCGGTCCGATCTGTTGGTGATCAACAAGATCGACCTCGCCCCCTACGTGGGCGCCTCGCTCGAGGTGATGGCACAGGACAGCAAGCGCATGCGCGGTGAACGCCCTTATGTCTTCACCAACCTGCGCGTCGGCGAGGGCCTCGAAGACATCGTGGCCTTCATCGAGCGCGAGGGGATGCTGCGGGCCCGCGACCGAACGGCGCCCGGCTGAACACCGGGGTGTGGTGCGAGCGCATCGCGACGACCGGCTGGCGCGCCGCGCGGGCCGCTGCCCCGGGGTCGGAAAACTCGTCGCCGTCCAGCGCACGCCACGGTTCGCAACGCATACCCGCGTGGCGCCGCTCGCGCCCTGACGGAAACCAAGCGGCAGATCACCGGCACAGCGGCTGCACCGTGGATCGGCCGCGGCCCGTCTACCCGGTCGACTGCGCGGTGCCCTGGCAGGCGGGGCACCAGTACGTGCTGCGCCGGTCCTCGCCCAGGCGGGCCATGCGGACGAGGGTGCCGCAGCGCAGGCAGGGTTCGCCGCGGCGGCGGTAGACCCAGAGGCGGCCGGCACGATCGCTCAGGAAGCGGGTGGTGCGGGGGCCGCCGCCGAGATTGGCGCGGATCAGTGCCCCCGCCAGACTGAATAGCGCCCGCAACTCCTCGTCGTCCAGCTCGCCGAGAGTGCGGTCCGGCGCCAACCGCCGCAGGAACAGCAGTTCGGACTTGTAGGCGTTGCCGATGCCGGCGGCGATGCGCTGATCGAGCAGCACGTCCGCCAGCCGGCGTCCCGGCCCCGTCCGGCGGGCGCGGCAAACGACATCCCCGATCGCGGGGTC
>JARRQB010000021.1:0-9655 GCA_037382265.1 Gammaproteobacteria bacterium
CATGCGGCGAGGCCTTCGCGGTACGACCGGGCAGTCCGAAACCGCGACCTTGTTCCTCGAGAACGTTCGCAAGGGGCATCGCACCGACCGGGAAG
The DNA here is from genome assembly GCA_037382265.1 of Gammaproteobacteria bacterium. Classification (GTDB taxonomy): domain Bacteria; phylum Pseudomonadota; class Gammaproteobacteria; order Chromatiales; family Chromatiaceae; genus JARRQB01. The sequence goes on from JARRQB010000021.1 coordinate 96, forward strand.
CACTCTGTCACCGGCGAATCGGCCCGCGGTCTCGACGACGTCGCCCGTCCTGTGGGCGTCCCCGACCAACGCGAGGCCGAACCCGGGGCTGCCGGCTATTTCGGTGGACGACCAGGTTCCACACTGCACCCCAGTGCGGGCGTGCCCGGCAGGCCGAGCGGCACTCGTCAGGGCAACGGCTCTTCCGTGTACGCCAGGTTGGCATCCTCGGACGCGAATGCCCCCAGCGGCCGGTCGGCCCGCACGTCTTCGACCCAGTCGGGGTTGAGCAGCATGGACTTGGCACTGAGCGCGATGTCGGCGTGCGCCAGCGCGGTCTCCGCACTTGCCCGGTCATGGATGCGACCGCAGATCATCAGCGGCTTGGCCGTCACCTCGCGGGTCAGTGCCGCCAGCGTCCGGTCACTACCGAAGGCCGTTTGCGCCGCGTCAACACAGGAGACCGAAATGGCGTCGAGCGAATCGTCGTCGAGCAGGCGGATGACGCGCTGCCACTCCTCCCGGGTGCCGAATAAGGACACGTCCGTGTCGGCCACGCCCCAGTCAGAGATCCGGAAAGTGAGCAGCCGATCACCTGGAACGACGTCGCGCACGGCGCGGATCACCTGGTGGGCAAAGCGGTAACGGTTCTCGACCGTGCCGCCGTAGTCGTCTTCGCGCAAATTCGAGTAGGCGGACAGAAACTGGCTGACGAGGTAACCGTGGGCGCCGTGCACCTCCACGCCGTCGAAGCCGGCCGCCAGCGCCCCGCGCGCCGTCTCCACGAAGCCGTTGATCACGTGTTCGATGTCGAAGAGGCTCATCCCGTCCGGGGTCGGATAGGGCTTACCGGTCAGCGGGTTTTCCTGTCTGGGCGTCACCGGGCTCGGCGCGATGGCGCGCCCCGCCGGGTTGATTTCCGGCCACGCCATGCGGCCGCAGTGGAACATCTGCATGATGGATACGGCACCCGCGTCGCGGATCTCGTCGGTCACGCGGCGCCAGGCGTCCACTTGGCGCTGCGTCAGCAGCCGGGCCTGCCGCGGGTAGCCCTGAGCGCTTTCGTAGTCGGTGACGATCGCCTCGGTGTACACCACCGCCGCGCCGTTACGCGCCCGCCGCACCAGGAAGTCCAGCACGTCTTGGCGCGGTATGCCGTCGCCGGGCGATGACATGCGCGTCATCGGGGCCACGCCGAGGCGGTTGCGGAGCTTGTACGTGCCAAGTTGGTACGGCGTAAACAGGGGGTCGACTGACATCGACTGGGACCTCACGGTGTGACGGGAGCGCCCGCTAGCTTAGCCGCTAACGGGCGCGGCTTCACACACCGAGAGCCGGGCCCTCTTCGCGCAGCCAGCGGCGGCGTTCGCGATAGTCTGGCAGCACACGCCCCACCTCCCGCCAGAAGGCCTGCGAGTGGTCGAGATGATGCAGATGGCAGAGTTCGTGGACCACGACGTAGTCGACGACGGGCTCGGGTGCGGCCACGACCAACCAGTTGAACTGTATGTCGCCGCAGGCACTGCAGCTGCCCCAGCGCCGTCGGAAGCTGCGCACCGTGACCGAACGAGGACTCTTGCCAACCCGTTCACCGAAACTCGCCGTCTTGGTCGTCAAGAGTGTCAGGGCACGCTCCCGATACCACTCCACGAGGGCGCGCTGCACGTACGCCGGTTCGTTCCGCACCCGCCGAGGTACTCCCAAGCGCAGCACACCGCGCTGCAGTTCGATATGCCGGCGAGGCGCCGATTCGAGTTTCAGACTGACATCGGCACCCAGAAAGGGGTAAGACTCGCCGCTCACGTAGTGGCGCGTGGTCGGCACGGGGCGCGCAGCGTGCAGACTCAGCTTCTCGGCGATCCAGGCGCTGCGGCTACGCACGAACCACTCGACCCACGCGGGGTCAGTCGCCGCCGGCACGCAGACCCGCACCCGACCGCAGCGCACCTCCAGGCAGGCAGTCCGCCGCCGCGCCGAGCGCCTGACCTCGACCGGCGTGCCATCGAGCTCAATACGTTCGGCAACCTGCGGCGGCGCGACCACGACGGTCCTGCGCGGATCTAGAGATCGGCGCGGAAGGTAATGCCGAGGAATGGCACCGGGTCGAGTTCGCTGCTTTGCAGCGAGCGTCCGGAGTCGCTCTCGAGCTTCAACTCGCCTTCGACCTCGGCGCCGCCGACAAAACCGATGCTCGCGGCGTCGCTGATGTTGTAGCGAGCTTGCAGATAGAGGGGTACCGACGTGTACTCACCGACACCGTCCGGCGCCGCGCCGTCGCCGTCCAGGCGGTAACGTGCCGATTCGTAGCGGCCGCCGAAGGAAAACTGCCACTGCGGTGAGTGGCGCCAGTTCAGCTGCAGCCCAGGCCCCCTACTCGCGGCGAAGCCGCCCCCGGTCTCGAGCGACAGGGTCTCGGTGATCTTCCAATCGATGAGCAGGATCGGGAAGAAGCTGGTGTCGTCCTCGATCTCGCTGAACACGCCCAAGCCGGGGCCGATCGTCAGGCTGTCACTGACCCGGTAGGCCGCGCCCGCCAGCAAACCGCCGTTGCGGCCGTCGTTCAGCGAGACGCCGGACTCGGTGTTGAAACGCAGCGAGGGGACACCGAAGAAACTCCAGTCCGGACCAGCCAGATAGCGCACCGGCGCACTGATGCGGAATTCCTGCAGCGTACCCCACGGCTGCGCCGCGCCGAAGCCCGACGAACCGGAGAAATCGTAGCGGTCGGCACCGTAGCCGACATCGGCACCGACGCGCCAGCGGCTGCCCACCCGGGTGCTCGCCCCGCCGGACACGAAATAGCGGTCCGTGCTGACCGAGCCGCCTTCGTCCAGGTCGGTGTCGAAGCGGTGCACGCCCGCACCCTGGGCGCGCCACCGCCATTCGTTGTCGAGCGGGCCGGCGGCAAACACCACGACGTTCGACGACAGGCCCAGCGTGACCAATGCGGCGATAGGCGCGGCGGCGGCATTCGAACGCATCCAACAGACTCCGTGGTGACGGTTTTACTTCCGGCCATTATGGACGCTACGGCATCGGTAAGCACATCGGCTGAGTTCGCTTTTTCTTACCGATCTGCCTGGCTGTGAAGGATTTCTCACTTTCGGGCGAGGATGACCGATGGCGCGTGGCGTTTGCCGTGAAAGCAGTGGAAATATGCTTTTTAAAACATTGTTTTTAGATGTTTTTATGTGGATCTTGCATACACGGTTCGGGCCGCCCGGTCCGCTAGTCGAGCGCCATGATCGCACGCACTTCGGCCGAGGTCAGCACATGGCAGTAGATCATGTTGAGGATCTCCAGCTCGCGCCGGTGCAACTCGTCGGTGCCGGCGGCACAGCAGTCCTCCACCACGATCACGTTGAAGCTTTCGTCCGCCAGGCTGCGCACGGTCGAGGACACGCACTGGTCGGTGAAGATACCCGTTAGCACCACATTGCGCACCCCCATGTTGGCCAACACCAATCTTAGATTGGGACCGGTCAATGCGCTGTCGGTGGTCTTGGTCACGACGATCTCGCCCGGGGCGGGGGCGAGTTCCGCAACAATCTGCGACGCCTCGGTGTCCCGGGGCAGCAGCAGATAATTCCAGCCCGGCTTTTTCTGACTCAACGAGCGGTCCCGGCCGTCCTCCAGCAGGCAGGCGATGCGGGCGTGCAGCACGTCGATGCCCCGGGCACGGAAACTGTCCTGCAACGCTCGCGTGGCCGGAATGACCTGGTCACGCATCCGTCGGTGAAAGGGCGCCCAACGCTCGCGCTCGCTGGGCTCTGCCGGGGGCCGCAGGTAAACGTTCTGCACGTCGATGCTGAGCAGCACCGTCTCGGCGTGCGGCAAGTCCAGGTCCGCCGGCTCCGGCGCGCCCTGGTAGTAGAAAGAACGATAGGCGGTCTTCCAGTTCATCGCAGAATCTCGTCGGTTTCGGCCAACCCGCATGATCGACGTGAAGCGCGCGTTCGATCAACTACCGCGCGGTGCGCCGGGCTGCGACCCGGCGGCTTCGGGTTAGACTCTCACCATCACAAAGGCAAGGGCAGAACAGATGCGTATCGTTATCGTCGGTGGCGGCATCAGCGGCTTGTCGACCGCTTTCTACATCAAAGCCCGGCGCCCGGCATGGCAGGTCACCCTGTTGGAGGGCGCGCAGCACCTAGGCGGCACCATGCGCACCGAGACGGTGGCGGGCTTCCACTTCGAGACCGGCAGCAACGGCTTTCTGACCAGTAAGCCCGACACCCTCGAGCTGGTCAAGGAGAGCGGTGCCGAGCATTTGCTGATGCCGAGTAACGACAACGCCCGCATTCGGTACATCTACAAGGATGCCTTGCATCGCCTGCCCGAGAGTCCGCCCGCGTTTATCGGGACTCGCCTGCTGAGCGTTGGCGGCAAACTGCGCACCCTGGGCGAGTTGTTCGTCCCGCCGCGGCAGGACACCGGCGACGAGACGCTGCAGAGCTTCGGCTACAGGCGCCTCGGCAAGGAGTTCACCGACGTGTTCCTCAACGCCATGACGGCCGGCATCTACGGATCGGCCCCCGAGGCCATCTCGGTACGGGCGGCCTTTCCGCTGGTGGTCGCCTTAGAGCGGGACCACGGCGGCTTGTTCCGCGGGATGTTGAAGAAGCGGCGCAAGCAGGCCGGCCCTGGCGGCATACTGATGAGCTTCAACGCGGGGGTGAGCACCTACGTAGACTATCTGGGGTCGACGCTCGACGCCGACGTGCACGTCGGGGCGCCGGTGCGCGGCATCGAACACGCGGCCGGGGTCTATCGCCTGGAAACCGACTCGCAAGCGTTCGAAGCCGACCGGCTGGTGCTCGCTACGCCCGCATACGTGGCGGCGGAACTGCTGCGCGGATTAGATCCCGGCCTCGCGCAGCGGCTCGCGGCCATCGAATATTCCCCGATTGCGGTGGTCGGTCTGGGCTACCGGCAACTCGAACACCCCCTGCAGGGCTTCGGTCTGCTGACCACGGCGTCGGCCCGCTTGCCCGTGCTCGGCATCCTGTGGGACAGCTCGATCTTCCCCGACCGCGCGCCGCAAGGCGCCAAGTCGCTGCGCGTGATGATCGGCGGCCAACGCGACCCGGCACTGGCATTGCAGGACGAACCGGCTCTGTTGCAGAGTGCCCTGGCCGGGGTCGCACGCACGATGGGTATAACGAGCCCGCCCGACGTCACCTTCGTCAAGCGCTGGGAGCGCGGCATTCCCAACTACCCGGTCGGCCATCTCGCCAACGTGGACAGTCTGTTCCAGGAACTCGCGCGCTTCCCCGGCCTGTACCTCAACTCCAATGCCTACTACGGCATCGGACTCAACGACTGCGTGCGCAACAGCCGGCGGATAGCCGAGCGCATCAGCGAGGCGCCGTAGCCGGCTCAGCGCCGCCCCCCGCGTGCCGGCGGCGACAAGGGCCGGAACGCGCGTCCCTCAGCGCGCAGGAAGCGCGTGAAGAACTCGAACAGCACCAGCCGGGTGGTCTGGACGAAAACGACCAACCCTTCGAGCACAATCACCAGCAAATGCCCCAGGACCAGCGTCGCGAGCCGCGCCACCGGCTCGTCGATCAGGTAGGCCACCTCGAACAGTGCGTGCGAGAGCGCCGCGTGTCCCAGGGCAAAGGCCCCGACGCGAATAAAGGACGCCGTATGCAGGGCCAGCTGGAAGAGGCGCTCGAGCAACATGCCGGCGGCACGCAGCAGCCGCGCCAGCGGGTTGCCTTCCCGCTCGCTCGCACTACCCCAGATATACCAGACCGCCGCGACCGCCAATGCGGCCAACCCCAGTTCGATGTGCCAGAAACTGGCAAGACCGCCGACGTACAGCGCGAGCAATGCGGCGTCCTTACGCACCCACTCGCCCAGCGCGCCCCGCCAGCGTGCCCCCAAGGCACCGAACACCATGCCGAGCAGAATGATGAAGGCACCGAAGAACACCGGCACCGACAACGTCAGCAGCGGCTTCTCCAACGGGCGCCAAAGCCAGGGCTCCAGCACGCTGTGCACGCCGAACACCTCGCCGAACGGCAGCCCAAAGGCGGCCGCCGCGAGCCCGCAGGGCACCAGCACCTTCAAGGCCGGCACCCGACGGCCCCATAGAAGACCGCCGGCCGCGAGCACCAAGCCGTGCCCCACGTCCGGGAACATGTAGCCGAACAGCAACGGCACAATGACCGCGAGCCAGGAGGTGGGGTCGACCTCGACCGTGTCGGGCGTACCGAACATGTCGACGAACAGTCGGAACGGTCCGCCCAGCCGCCCGCCCTCTCCCCTCACCGACGGACGTCGGCCCGGCGGCGGCGTGTGAAACATGATCATGCCCTGGACGCCGGCCGTCCGCAGCGCCCGCTGCAGTTCCTCCGCGCTCGCCGCCGAGGTCCAGCCGGTCACGTGACAGTAGCGACGGTTCTCGGTCAGGGTGACCGAGTTGTCCAGGTACCACGTGAGGAGCTCGGCGACGCCCAGCGCCTTTCTGACGGCAGGGTCGTCGCGGTGTGCCTGTTCGGCGGCCTGCAGATCGGCGGCCTCTCGGGCGAGCACGGAGTGTCGCGCCTGCAGCACCCCAAGCTGTTCCTGGCGGGTAGCGGGCAGGCCGTCCGGTACTTCGACGGGTTGGCAGTGACGAAACTCGGCATCGAGTTCGAGCACCGCCTGGTGTTCCGTTACGTCGGCTACCACGTGGAACACGTGCCGCGCTCCGACGAAAACGCCGGCGAGCCCGCGCGCCTCCGCCGGCGAGAGCTGCAGATTGTCCGCCGGGCAGGCGAACACGCGCTTGTACAGCAGGCGGCCGGCTCGGCTGAAACCCACCAGCGAGGCCGCCTGCTCACCCATCGCGCCCACGCATTCCTCGAGCAGCTCCAGGTTGTACCGCGCCCGCCGCAGACGCTCGCCTTGGCTGCGCAGCCGCAGCGTCTCCGCGCACCAGTGCTCCAGCACCCGGGTCGACTCCTGCACCGCGTCCTCGGGGCGCTCGAGCACCGGCACGGGGCCAAGGTCAGCCGCCGGCAGGTCCTCGGCGTGGCGGGCTCGGATCCGCTCGAACTCACGCAGCCGTCTGCGCAGCTCGCTGGTGTCGACCACGGGGTCGGCGACAATGTCGCGATCGAGCTCCACGCTGCCGGAGCGGGCGAAGGCCTCGAGCGCGTAGACCGTCTGGTGGCGAGGAATGTAGGCGTCGAACCAGTGGGCCTGGGCCGGGTGCAGGGGCATGGGTCAGTCTACATCGATGGCGGGCGGCCGCGGGCGGCGGCCGCGGTTCAACGACAGGGCGGGAAGAAGGCGTGATCCTGCAGAACCTCGTAGCACTGCTGCCGGGTGCTCTCGGCGTGTGCGGGCACGCTGTCGGCGGCCGCCTGGGCCTCCAGCGCAGTGAGTTCCTTGGCCAGCTGGCAGGCCTCCGAGCGCTCGCAGCGCTGCTGCTTGCCGCAGGTGCGCTCGAGCAGACGCTGGCACGGCTGCGCGGGGATCTTGGTCACCGACGTGCAGTTGGGGAAGGACTGCGGGTCGGCCAGACCCTGGCGGCAGCGATCCTGGGCCCACGCCCGGCCCTCCGCGCTGTCGCCCGCCCCGACCGCCCACTGCATACCGCGTAGCTGGCGGGCCAGCTCGCAGGGCTCGGAGTCGGCGCACTCGTCATCCATGCCGCAGGTGAGCAGAACCAGTGCGTCGCAGCTGTCGTCGCCGTCGAGTACTTCGCCGGCGGGCGGCTCGACCGCCCCTTCGCGCAGCGCGATGACCGCCTCGTTCGGCACCATGAGGCCGGAACGGACCGTGACCACCCCGCCGTCGCTCAACCGGTGAACCCCGTCCCACAGGGGCGCGCCCTGACCGGCCCCGCTGACGATGACCGCGCGGTTGGTCTTGGGGTCCACGCTGATTTGGCGCCCGTCTTCGAGCTCCGTCTGCCAGGAAGCCGCTCCCGCGGCGATCGGCACGAGGACACAGACGGCGAACAGGCTGGAGGTCAGGCTTCGGAAGAGCACAAGCATGAGATGGGGGCCCTGCAGGGGGTTTGCGGATAATTTGGAAAACTTAGCACAGGCGTCGGCACCAGGCCCGACACCCTATTGCTCGTCGTCGGTAATGTCGACCTGACCGGTCAGCCGGCGCCAGATATACGACCACGACAGGCCGAGAGCCATCAGCGCGGCCAGGCAGACCAGGGTGATCCAGGTCACCGCCGTGACGCTGTTCGCATGCAGCAGTCCGAAATCGATCAGCAGCCAGACCAGCGCCGCCATGAGCGCCGCACCGAGCACCACACCGAGCGTTCCGAGTGAACTGCGGGTCGCCACCAGCAATATGGTCCAACCGATCACCAACACGACGCCGACGAAGACGTGCAGCGCACCGAAATCACCGCTGGGGTCGTTGATGGCCGCACGTACCCATTCGAAATAGGAATAGCCCGTCGGGTTGTAGGTCGCGAGAACAAGGATCAGAGTGGCCGCAAAGCGCCATAAAAAGCTGAACAGAGTGAAATCACGAGCGGTCCGGGCACTGCCGGAGGTTTCCTTACCCATAACGGGCTCCTCGCGTAAACGCTGCATCGGTGTAAGGCCAAAAGTATACCCCGACTCACCGGACCGATCGGGGCAAGAATTCTCGCTGTTGCGCCGCGCCGCCCCAGCCACTATTGTCCGAAGCGATCCAACCGACCTCTGCCCACGAACCGAGCCATGCACCCGCCGATCGGCACGCGCCCCAGCCTCGCCCCCGTCCTCTCGTTCGCGCCCGTGTTGTTGTTCGGTGCCGCGCTCGCTACCGAACAGCCCTTGCCAACGGTGACGGACCTCGACCTCAGCGTCGACATGAACCGGCTCGAGCCGGCCATCGAGATCAAGGAGCACGAGAACCGCACCGTCGAGGAATACGCCGTCAACGGCAATGTTTACATGCTGCGGGTGACGCCGAAATACGGCCGCCCCTACTACCTGGCCGATCCGGACGGCGACGGCGAAATGGAGTGGCGGCGAAACTCGGCCGGACTCGACGTCCAGCCCCCACAGTGGGCGCTCTTCAAATGGTGAGACCAATGCGCAAGCGACTGTTACCCATTCTCCTCCTGCTGTCCGGGCTCGCGGTCGTCGCGGCCCAGGCCGGTACGCTGGAAGACGTCAAACAGCGCGGCCAACTGCGCTGCGGCGTGCACGGCAATCTGCCCGGGTTCGCGACCCAGACCCCCGCCTGGGCCGGTTTCGACGTCGACTTCTGCCGCGCCGTGGCCGCCGCGACACTGGGCGACGCCGGTAAGGTGGCGTTCACCACCGCCTCGCTGGAGGGCCGTCTGGCCCAGCTGGCGGCAGGCGACTTCGACGTCCTCGCGCGTAACACCACCTGGACGCTGGCGCGCGACGCCGGCAAGGGCGTCCGCTTCGTCGCCACCAGCTACTTCGACGGCCAGGGCTTCATGGCACCGCAAAAGGCCGGCCTGCGCAGCACGCTGGAACTCGCCGGTGCCCGTGTGTGCGTGCCCAAGGCGACGACCAGCGCCCTGAACGTGCGCGACTACTTCACCACTCATCGCATGCCGCTGACGCTGGTCGAAGCGGCAGACAACCAGGCCGCGCTGAGCGCCT
>JARRQB010000022.1:0-9530 GCA_037382265.1 Gammaproteobacteria bacterium
CAGGGTAAGCAGTTGCTCGAGCGCCGCATCGTAGTCCCCACCCAGCACGCGGTGCACCGCGAGTTGTAGCCGCGCCTCGCTGTCCTTCGGGTCGGCCGCCAGGCGGTCGGCCAGCTCGGCCTCGGGCGGGGCCTGGGCGAGCAGGCCGTCGAAGTACAGCTGGCTGCGCAGTGCCGTTACCTCGGGGTCGTGCTGCTGGTCGAGCGGCAGTGCGTCCAGCGCCGCCTCGGCGTCGGCGCTTTGCCCCTGCGCGGCCATCGCCTGGGCCAGGGCCAGGGTCGCGCGGTGATTCGCCGGGTCCTGGTCGATCGCCTGCTGCAGCAAGGCCTGGGCGGCGTCGGCCTGGCCGGAGGCAAGCAGCTGCCGGGCCTGATCGACGACGGCATCGGACTCGCGCGGCAGGTGGCGGTCGAGAAAGGCACGAATTTCGGATTCCGGCAGGGCACCCAGGAACTCGTCGACGGGCTGGCCGTTGCTGAACAGCTTCACCGTGGGAATCGAGCGGATGCCGAACTGTGCGGCGATCTCCTGCTCCTCCTCGGTGTTGAGCTTGGCCAGCAGGAACTTGCCGCGGTACTCGTCGGCGAGCTTGGCCAGGATGGGCATGAGCATCTGACAGGGTTGGCACCAGCTCGCCCAGAAGTCGATCAGCACGGGCACCCGGTGCGAGGCCTCGACGATGTCGTAGAAGTTCTCCCGGGTGATCTCGACGATGTAGGGGGATTCGGCCATAGACGTGGTTTCCGGTTCCGATTGGGCTGATTAGGCGCACGTTGGGTCGGGCCAACCCATTATAAAGTGCCGCGCGCCGCTGCGGCTGTCGCGGCTTGACTTTCGCCCGCCGGGCCGCACCTTCGTCCCATCAGGCGCCGTCAACGCGGCAGCCCGGGAGAATCGCATGAACGACCCGCTCCACATCGTCTGTCCCCACGGCGGGGGCGTTAACCGGGTGCCGGCCGGGCGGCTGGCCGACCGGGGCAAGTGCGGCCGCTGTGGCGAGCCGCTGTTCAGCGGCGCGCCGCTGGCGGTCGACGAAGCTGGCTTCGAGCGCCAGCTCCAGCGCAGCGACCTGCCCCTGCTGGTTGATTTCTGGGCGCCCTGGTGCGGACCCTGCCGCATGATGGCACCGGCCTTCGAGCAGGCGGCGGCGCAGCTCGAGCCGAGGGTCCGGCTGCTCAAGGTCAACACCGAGGAATGTCAGGCGAGCGCCGCACGCTTCGGCATTCGCAGCATACCGACCATGGCGCTGTTCCGCGGCGGACGCGAGGTCGATCGGGTGTCGGGCGCTATGGACGCGGCGAACATCGTGGCGTGGGCACGCCGGCAGCTTGCCTGAGGGCCCGCGCGGTCGGGGTTGCATGGACACTGCGGCGAGCCTCGCGTACCATGCCGAGGCGAACCCCAGGGATGATTCTCGACCTTTTTCACTGAGAGGGAAGCGGCACCGCGGTGCGCCCCGGCCGCCGTTCGCTCTCCGTAACAGCGCGCGTCAATGACTGCATCGGCCATCCTCGTTCTTGAAGACGGCACAGTATTTCGCGGACGTTCCATCGGTGCCGAAGGCCGGAGCGTCGGAGAAGTCGTGTTCAACACCGCCATGACCGGGTATCAAGAGATCCTGACCGACCCGTCCTATGCCCGGCAAATTGTCACCCTGACCTACCCGCACATCGGCAACACCGGCACCAACGCCGAGGACGAGGAGTCCGCGCGCGTGTTCGCCGCCGGGCTGGTGGTGCGCGACCTGCCCCTGCTCGCCAGCAACTTTCGCAGCGAGGGCGCGCTCGACGAGTACCTGAGGGCGCGCGGCGTGGTGGCGATCGCAGACATCGATACCCGCAAGCTGACCCGCATCCTGCGCGAGCAGGGTGCCCAGAACGGCTGCTTGGCGACCGGGGAGGGGGTCGACGAGGCCGCAGCGCTCGAGGCCGCGCGCGCTTTTCCCGGCCTCAAGGGCATGGACCTGGCCAAGGAGGTCTCGGTCACCGAGCGCTACGGCTGGAGCGAGGGCGCCTGGATGTTGGGGCATGGTCACGTCGAGCGTGCGGACACGGCGCGCCCCTGGCACGTCGTGGCCTTTGACTTCGGCGTCAAGCGCAACATCCTGCGCATGCTCAGCGACCGTGGCTGCCGGCTCACCGTCGTGCCGGCGCAGACGCCGGCGACCGAGGTGTTGGCGCTCGAGCCGGACGGTGTGTTCCTGTCGAACGGCCCGGGGGACCCCGAGCCGTGCAGCTACGCGATCGAGGCGATCAGAGAGATCGTCGATGCCGGCGTGCCGACCTTCGGCATCTGTCTGGGTCACCAGCTGCTCGGCCTGGCCAGCGGGGCGCGCACCGTCAAGATGAAGTTCGGCCACCACGGTGCCAACCACCCCGTGCAGGATCTGGCTCGCGGGACCGTCATGATCTCCAGCCAGAATCACGGCTTCGCGATCGACGAGGGCTCCCTGCCGGCGACCCTGCAGGCGACCCACAAGTCGCTGTTCGACGGGTCGCTGCAGGGCATTCACCGCACCGACCGGCCGGCCTTCGGCTTCCAGGGGCATCCGGAGGCCAGCCCCGGCCCGCACGACGTAGCCCCGGTGTTCGATCACTTCGTGGAGTTGATGGAGCGACGCTGACCGGACTCATGGCGGGCGCGGCACGGCCGTGCCCGACTCGTTTCTCCGCGCGCGCCGCGCCCGTTCGTCCTGAGCGCTTATGCCAAAAAGAACCGACATAGAGTCCATCCTGATCATCGGCGCCGGTCCCATTGTCATCGGCCAGGCCTGCGAGTTCGACTACTCCGGCGCCCAGGCCTGCAAGGCGCTGCGCGAGGAGGGCTACCGGGTGGTCCTGGTCAACTCCAACCCGGCCACCATCATGACCGACCCCGAGATGGCCGACGCCGTCTACATCGAGCCGGTCAACTGGCAGACGGTAGCCAAGATCATCGACCAGGAGCGGCCCGATGCCCTGCTGCCCACCATGGGCGGGCAGACCGCGCTCAACTGCGCGCTGGACCTGGTGCGGGAGGGCGTGCTCGAGAAGTACGGCGTGGACATGATCGGTGCGACGCGCGAGGCCATCGACAAGGCAGAGGATCGCGACCTGTTCCGCCAGGCCATGCGCCGTATCGGCCTGGACATGCCGGTCTCGGCGGTTGCCCACTCCATGGAGGAGGCGATTCAGGTTCAGGCGCAGATCGGCTTTCCGGCGATTATCCGTCCCTCGTTCACCCTGGGCGGCTCCGGCGGCGGCATTGCGTACAACCGCGAGGAGTTCGAGGAGATCTGCGAACGCGGCCTGGACCTGTCGCCGACCTCGGAGCTGCTCATCGAGGAGTCCATCCTCGGCTGGAAAGAGTACGAGATGGAGGTGGTGCGCGACCGCAACGACAACTGCATCATCATCTGCTCGATCGAGAACCTCGACCCGATGGGCGTACACACCGGCGACTCGATTACCGTCGCGCCGGCGCAGACGCTCACCGACAAGGAATACCAGATCATGCGCGACGCCTCGCTGGCCGTGTTGCGCGAGATCGGCGTGGAGACCGGTGGCTCGAACGTGCAGTTCGCCGTCAACCCAGACGACGGGCGGCTGATCGTCATCGAGATGAACCCCCGGGTGTCGCGGTCGTCGGCGCTGGCGTCCAAGGCGACGGGCTTCCCGATTGCCAAGGTCGCCGCCAAGCTGGCGGTCGGCTACACGCTCGACGAACTGCGAAACGAGATCACCGGCGGAGTGACGCCGGCGTCGTTCGAGCCCGCCATCGACTACGTGGTCACCAAGGTGCCCCGCTTTGCCTTCGAGAAGTTTCCGCAGGCCAACGACCGGCTCTCGACCCAGATGAAATCAGTGGGCGAAGTGATGGCCATCGGCCGCACCTTCCAGGAGTCGCTGCAGAAGGCGCTGCGGGGCCTGGAAACGGGTATGAGCGGGCTCGACCCGGTGATCGACACCAAGGCCGAGGACGCGCTGGACCGCATTCGCAGCGAACTGCGCCTGCCCGGCGCGGAGCGACTGTGGTACGTCGCCGACGGCTTCCGCGCCGCCATGAGCCTCGAGGATCTGCACGAGGCGACCGCCATCGACCCCTGGTTCCTGGTGCAAGTCGAGGATCTGGTGCGCGAGGAGGGTCGTATCGTGGCGCAGGGCGTTGCGGCACTCGACGGTGCCCGCATGGTCGCGCTCAAGCGCAAGGGTTTTGCCGACCGGCGCATTGCTGACCTGCTGGGCGTGAAGGAGCGGGAGATCCGCGACCTGCGCATCGAGCTAGGGGTGCGGCCGGTGTACAAGCGCGTCGACACCTGCGCGGCGGAGTTCGCCTCGACCACCGCCTACATGTACTCCACCTACGAGGAGGAGTGCGAGGCCGAGCCGAGCGGTCGGCAGAAGATCATGGTGCTCGGCGGCGGACCGAACCGCATCGGCCAGGGCATCGAGTTCGACTACTGCTGCGTGCATGCCGCCTTCGCCATGCGCGAGGACGGCTACGAGACCATCATGGTCAACTGCAACCCGGAGACGGTTTCCACCGACTACGACACCTCCGACCGGCTGTATTTCGAGCCGCTGACCCTGGAGGACGTGCTGGAGATCGTCCACAAGGAGCAGCCGGCCGGCATCATCGTCCAGTACGGCGGCCAGACCCCGCTCAAGTTGGCGCGCGACCTGGAGGCCGCGGGCGCGCCGATCATCGGTACCACCCCGGACTCGATCGACGCAGCCGAGGACCGCGAGCGTTTTCAGCAGATGGTGCACAAGCTCGGCCTGCGCCAGCCGCCCAACCGCACCGCCACGGACGAGGCTCAGGCGGTAAGGTTGGCGGCGGAGATCGGCTACCCGCTGGTAGTGAGACCGTCCTATGTGCTCGGCGGCCGCGCCATGGAAATCGTCTACGGCGAGGACGACCTCAACCGCTACATGCGCGAGGCCGTCAAGGTATCCAACGAGTCGCCGGTGCTGCTGGACCGATTCCTGAACGACGCCATCGAGGTCGACGTCGACGCGGTGAGCGACGGTACCCGGGTGCTGATCGGCGGCATCATGGAGCACATCGAAGAGGCCGGGGTGCACTCGGGCGACTCCGCCTGCTCGCTGCCGCCCTACACGCTGAGCGCCGCGGTGCAGGACCGAATGCGCGAGCAGATGGCCAAGATGGCGCGCGAGTTGAAGGTCGTCGGCCTGATGAACGCCCAGTTTGCCATCCAGGGCGAGGACATCTACATCCTCGAAGTCAACCCGCGCGCCTCGCGCACCGTACCCTTCGTGTCCAAGGCGACCGGCCGGCCGCTGGCCAAGATCGCTGCGCGCTGCATGGTCGGCAAAACGCTGGAGGAACTCGAGGCCACCGACGAGGTCGTCCCCAAGCACTACTTCGTCAAGGAGGCCGTCTTCCCCTTCATCAAGTTTCCGGGCGTGGACACCCTGCTCGGACCCGAGATGAAGTCGACGGGCGAGGTCATGGGCGTCGGCCGAACCTTCGGCGAGGCCTTCGCCAAGGCCATGGAGGGCGGCAGCGTCCGCCTGCCGCGCGGGGGTCGGGCGCTGCTGTCGGTGCGCGAGGCCGACAAGCGCCGGGTGGTGCAGGTCGCGCGCGACCTGGCGGATCTGGGCTTCGGCCTCGTGGCCACTGCGGGCACCTGCAAGGCCATCACCGCAGCGGGCATCCCCTGCGAACGCGTCAACAAGGTTACCGAGGGCCGGCCGCACATCGTCGACATGATCAAGAACGACGAGTTCAGCCTGATCATCAACACGACCGAGGGCAAGCAGGCGATCATCGACTCGGCCTCGATCCGGCGTTCGGCGCTGCAGCACAAGGTGAGCTACACCACCACCATGTCCGGCGCCGAGGCCTCGGTGCTCGCGCTGCGCCAGCCCGAGCAACTCACGGTCAGCAGCCTGAAGGCGCTGTACGTCTGAAGCCAGCGGGGTCATTCGAATGAGCAAGACGCCCATGACCGTTCGTGGCGCCGGGAAACTGCGCCAGGAACTCAACGAACTCAAGACCGTCGCAAGGCCTCGCGTGATCCAGGCGATCGCCGAAGCGCGGGAACACGGCGACCTCAAGGAGAACGCCGAGTACCACGCCGCGCGTGAGCAGCAGGGCTTCATCGAGGGTCGCATCCAGGAGATCGAAGCGAAGCTGTCCAACGCCCAGATCATCGACGTGGCCTCGCTGAACGCCGGCGGCAAGGTGGTGTTCGGGGCAACGGTCGACGTACTCGACCTGGCCAGCGACGAGGAGCACACCTACCAGATCGTCGGCGACGACGAGGCCGACATCCGCGAAGGCTTGATTTCGATCTCCTCGCCCATCGCCCGCGCCCTGATCGGCAAGCAGGAGGGCGACGAAGTGGTGTTCACCGTGCCCGGCGGCGAGCGCGAGTTCGAGGTGCTCGAGGTGCGCTACGAGTAGGGCGCGCTCGAGCATGAATCCCGCGCCCCGGCAGCTAACCTGCAGGCAGCGCGACCTTGGGTTTCTTGCGATTGCGCCGGAACAGCACCGCGACGTGGCCGATGCGCTGCACCACCTCGGCGCCGGTGCGATCCGCCATGGTTTCGACCAGTTGCGCGCGCTCCTCGCGATCGCCTGCCGCGACCTTGACCTTGAGCAGTTCGTGCGCGTCCAGGGCGCCGTCGAGTTCGGCGACGACCGAGTCCCCGAGGCCGCGCTGGCCTACCATCACCACGGGTCTGAGTTGCTGGGCGAGGGTACGGAGGTGGCGCTTCTGGGCGGCGGTCAGGGGCATCTTTGCTGGCGGTAGGGTGGCGGTTGTCGTAGGTTGCGGCGAGGAACGCGCGGCAACCTCGCCAGGATCGTCTCACGCTACACCAACTCTAACCGCGACACCATGGCCCGATCCAAGAGCTCTCACCGCTGGCTGCAGCGCCACGTCAACGACCCCTACGTGCAGCGCGCGCAGCGCGACGGCTACCGTTCGCGCGCGGCCTACAAGCTGCTCGAGATCCAGGACAAGGACGGGCTGATCAGGCCGGGCCAGACCATCGTCGACCTGGGCGCGGCGCCGGGCGGTTGGTCGCAGGTGGCACGCGACCTGGTCGGGCCTCGGGGGCGGGTGATCGCCCTCGACCTCCTGGCCATGGACGAGGTGCCCGGCGTCACCTTCATCCAGCACGATTTTCGCGAAGACGCGGCTCTGTGGGCGCTGCGCACGGCGCTCGACGGCCGACCCGTGGATCTTGTGATTTCCGACATGGCCCCCAATGTCAGCGGGGTGAACGCGGTCGACCAGCCGCGCGCGATGTACCTGTGCGAACTCGCGTTGGCATTTGCCCGCGAAGTCCTGCGACCGGGCGGCGCGTTGGTCGTAAAAGTCTTCCACGGCGAGGGTTTCGACGACTTCGTTCGCCAAGTGCGCGAAGCCTTTGGCAAGGTGGCGGCGCGCAAACCCAAGGCTTCTCGGCCGAAAAGCCGGGAAGTCTACCTGGTAGCCCGGAACTATGATTCATAGTAGGTTACTAAAACACGACGAAATTCGAGACAGTACGGCCGTCCCGCAAGGGCGACGTCACGCGATGACGCGAGGACAATGCGTTGAACGACATGGCTAAGAACATCATCCTGTGGGTGGTCATTGCGATCGTGCTGATGACTGTCTTCAACAATTTCACCAGTCCCAAGAAGACGGCGCCGCCGATCTCCTATTCCCAGTTCCTGGACCAGGTGAGTCAGCGTAACGTCGCCAAGGTCGAAATCCACAAGGACGGCCAGATCGTCGGCATCACGCAAAACGGCAGCCGCTTCACCACCAACGCCCCGGATGACCCCGGCTTGGTGAAAGATCTGCTCGACAACCGCGTCGAGATCATCGCCAAGCCCCCGGAACAGCCCTCGCTGTTGTGGCAGATCCTTATTAACTGGTTCCCGCTGTTCATTCTGATCGGCCTGTGGATCTTTTTCATGCGCCAGATGCAGGGCGGCGGGGCCGGCCGCGGCGCCATGTCCTTCGGTAAGAGCCGCGCCCGCATGCTGAGCGAGGACCAGGTCAAGGTGACCTTCCAGGATGTGGCGGGTTGCGAGGAAGCCAAGGACGAGGTGAAGGAGCTCGTCGACTTCCTGCGCGACCCGTCGAAGTTCCAGAAACTCGGCGGCAAGATACCGCGCGGCGTGTTGATGGTCGGCTCGCCGGGTACCGGCAAGACCCTTCTGGCGCGTGCCATCGCGGGCGAGGCCAAGGTGCCGTTCTTCACCATCTCGGGCTCGGACTTCGTGGAGATGTTCGTCGGTGTGGGAGCCTCGCGCGTGCGCGACATGTTCGAGCAGGCCAAGAAGCACGCCCCGTGCATCATCTTCATCGACGAGATCGACGCCGTCGGCAGGCACCGCGGTGCGGGCCTCGGCGGCGGCCACGACGAGCGCGAGCAGACGTTGAACCAACTGCTGGTCGAGATGGACGGTTTCGAGGGCAACGAGGGCGTGATCGTCATCGCGGCGACCAACCGGCCGGACGTGCTCGACCCGGCGCTGCTGCGTCCGGGGCGCTTCGACCGCCAGGTGGTGGTGCCGCTGCCCGATGTGCGCGGCCGCGAGCAGATCCTCAAGGTACACATGCGCAAGGTGCCGTTGTCCGACGACGTCAAGCCGTCGATCATCGCGCGCGGCACCCCTGGCTTCTCTGGTGCCGACCTGGCCAACCTGGTGAACGAGGCGGCGCTGTTCGCCGCGCGCGCCAACAAGCGCCTGGTCGACATGGACGATATGGAAAAGGCCAAGGACAAGATCATGATGGGCGCCGAGCGTCGCTCGATGGTCATGAAGGAGGAAGAGAAACGCCTGACCGCCTACCACGAGGCGGGGCATGCCATCGTGGGGCTCAAGGTGCCTTCGCACGACCCGGTCTACAAGGTAAGCATCATCCCGCGCGGCCGGGCCCTTGGCGTCACCATGTTCCTGCCGGAAGAGGACCGCTACAGTCACTCCAAAGAGCACCTGGAGAGCCAGATCTCCAGCCTGTTCGGCGGGCGCATCGCCGAGGAGCTGATATTCGGCGACAAGCAGGTGACCACGGGGGCATCCAACGACATCAAGCGCGCGACCGAGATCGCCCGCAGCATGGTGACCAAGTGGGGGTTGTCCTCGAAGATGGGGCCGTTGGCTTACGGCGACGAGGAGGAGGAGGTGTTCCTCGGGCGCTCGGTGACCCAGCACAAGAACGTATCCGACGACACCGCGCACGCCATCGACGAGGAGATTCGCTCGTTCATCGACCGCAACTACGAGCGTGCCCGCCAGATTCTGGAGGGCAACCTCGACAAACTGCACGCCATGGCCGAGGCGCTGATCAAGTACGAGACCATCGACGAGGCGCAGATCCGCGACATCATGGCGGGCCGGCCACCGCGACCACCGGCCGACTGGGACGACGACTCCGAGTCCAAGTCCAAGCCCGAGGGCGGTGCAACCACCGGCGACCTCCCGGCGGACGACGCCGGCGGGCCGATCGGCGGCCCTGCGGGCCAGCACTGAGGTTCGGCGCAGGCTGATCCCGTAACCGGGCGCGAGTCCCTCGCGCCCGG
>JARRQB010000023.1:0-9525 GCA_037382265.1 Gammaproteobacteria bacterium
GCTGACCGCCCGGGCCGTGAAAGGGCGTCAGCAGCGTCTCGAGCAGGACCTCGCGGCCGTCGGCAAAGCGCACCCAGTTCCGGCTGCGGCGCGTCTGCGCCAGGCCGCCGGACGCCGCGATGCCCAGGCGTTCCAGCAAACCCTCGTCGACCCGACCGACCAGCGCCTCCTCGGGCCGGCCTACCAGCGCCTCGAACGCCTTGTTGCAGCCAAGGTAGGCGCCGTCCAGGTCCTGGAAGAAAATCAGGTCGGGAATGGCGTCGATCAGCGAACGCGACAACGCTTGCTCGCGCGCCAGCGAGTCCTGCACCAGGCGCCGCTCGCCCGCCTCGGCGTTCAGGCGCTGCGCCGCCAGCAACCCCGCCAACGTCACTGCGAAGCGATCGACGATGGGTTCGAGGGCGGCCCGCTCGGCCGCCGCCGGCGCGCTCGTCGCAGGGCCGGCCAGGCCGAGCAGGCCGTAGTTACCGAGGGCCCAGAACACCCACACGGCGCCCGGCGGGTCTGGCACCGGCTGCCACTCGGCGAACCCGGCATCCGCCCGGCGCAGCACCACCGGCGACGCGCCGAAGCGGGTCACGGCCGGGTGTGCGGCGCCGATGCGCAGCGGCACGCCGACACCCTCCGGTGCGGCCGTCAGCAGTTCGAAGCCGACCTCGCCGCCCGGTGCGCCCGGCCGCTCCGGCAACACCCACAAGCAGGCCGCGTCCAGGCGCCGCAGCCGCACCAGCGCGGCGAGAAAGGCGCGTGCGCTCTGCAGCGGGTCGAGGCTGGTGCCGACCGCCAAGGCCAGCTCGTACAACTCGGACGTCGCCCCTTTGGCGCTCGACTGTCGCTCCGTCATGTTCGTGACTCCCCGCCCGGCGCCCAACCGGCGCACATCCGTGCCGCTACGGCGCTTCTTTTATAAACTTGGTGAGCTTTGCGCTTCTAAGTGCATGTTTATAGCAGTCTAGGACGACGATAGCGAGCCCATGCCAACGCCGTCCCTCCGGTCACGGTACGCCGCCGACCCGCGCGGCGCGCGTGCACCACACGGGACCCTGTCGATTCCTTAAAATCACCGCCATCGCCAGCAGGATGCCGACCATGCCCTCGTCCGCCGACCCCACTACCCCGCTCGACTCGAGCGCGCTCGAAAACGTGTCGCTCGACGCGGCCTGCGAGCGCGGCGCGACGATTCTGACGGTCAACAAGCGCCTCGCCCGCCAGTTGCTCGGCCGCCGCGAGCAGGCCCTCGCCGCACGCGGGGGGCGCGTGTGGGAAACCCCCAAGGTGCTGCCCTGGGCGGCCTGGCTGGTGCAGGCCTACCAGGCCCTGGTCGACGACGGCCACCATCGACGGCACCCCCTCTCCGCGACCCAGGAACGCCTTTTGTGGGAGGCGGTGATCGAACGCAGCCAGGCCGGCGGGACGCTGCTGCGCAGCGACGCCGCCGCGACGGCCGCGGTCACTGCCCACCGCCTGCTGCTCGAGTGGGGGCTCGAGCGCCGACAACTGCTGGTCGAGGGGGCGACCGAGACCCGGGCGTTCCTGGGCTGGCTGGACGACTTCGAGCGACGTTGTGCGGCTGGCGGCTGGCTGAGCGCCGCCGCCCTCGGGCAGCAGGTCGAGCGCGCGCTGGGCGACGGCGCCTGGGCCCCGCCCGCGCAACTCGTGCTGGCCGGTTTCGACGAGTGGACCCCGCAACAGCGCAGCCTGCTGGAACGCCTGCGGGCTGCCGGCACCCGGCTCGCGCGGCTCACCGAACCGGCTGCGGGCGCCGCGCCGCGGCGGCTCGCCTTCGACGACGCCGCCGCCGAGACCGACGCGGCGGCACGTTGGGCACGTGCGCGGCTCGCCCGCAACCCGACCGCGCGCATCGGCATCGCCGTGCCCGATTTGCGCGAACGCCGCGCCCTGTTGGGCGACCGCCTGTGCCGGGTGCTGCAGCCGGAGCAGTTCGCTGCCGGCCGCGCCGGCGAGCAGGCTCCGTTCGGCTTCTCGCTTGGCCCGCCCCTGGCCGAGCATCCGCTTGTCGGCGACGCCCTGGCGGCGCTCGACCTGGCGGCAGGCGAGCGCTCCTGGCTGGAGGTGGGTCGCTTCCTGCGTTCGCCTTTTTTCGCCGGCGGCACCGACGAGTGGGCCGCCTGCAGCGCGCTCGACCGGCAGCTGCGGGCGGCGCGGCGCCCCGCGATCTCGGCGGAGCGCCTGGCCGGGGCCTTCCGCCAAGGACCGTCGGGCGCCGGGCGCTGCCCGCGCCGCGCCGCCGCCTTCGCGCGGTTTCGCAGACTCGTCGCGGGGCTACCTCGGCGTGCCGCCCCCTCGGACTGGGCCGGCCACTTCGACAGCCTGTTGACGGCCCTGGGCTGGCCCGGCGACCGTCCCCTGGACAGCGCGGAGTTCCAGGCCGTGCGGCGCTTTCGGGACCTGCTGACCGAGTTCGCCGGACTCGACCGTGTCGTTAACCGTCAGGGGCTGTCGGGCGTCGTCGCCGTGCTGCGCCGGATGGCCGCCGAGGCCCTGTTCCAGCCCGAGGACGGCACTCCCCCTATCGAGGTGCTGGGGCTGCTCGAAGCCGACGGGCTGCGCTTCGACCACTTGTGGATCATGGGCCTGGACGACGAGCGCTGGCCGCCGCCCGCCGCACCGCACCCGCTGTTGCCCGCTGCCCTGCAGCGACGACTCGGCCTGCCGCACGCGTCGGCGGAGCGCGAGCGCGACTACGCCGGTCGACTGCTGGAGCGCCTCGGCGCGGCTGCACCCGAGATCGTTGCCAGCCATGCTCGGCGCGCGGCCGATCGCGCGTTGCGCCCGAGCCCGCTGCTGAGCGGCTGGCCGGAGGCCAAGGCCGCCGAACTGCTGCCGCCCGAGCCGGCGCCCGATCCATGGTCCGTGGCGCCGCCTGCACCGCTGGACGCGGTACCCGACGCGGCAGCACCGCCGACACCGCGCGAACTGCGTGGCGGTGCCCACCTGCTCTCGGCCCAGGCGCTTTGCCCGTTCAGTGCCGTGGCCGGCTACCGGCTGCGAGCCATCGAGCCGGAGACGCCCTGCGAGGCACCCGACGGTCGCATCCGCGGCGACATCGTGCACCTTGCGTTGGCGGAGCTCTGGGGGCGGCTCGGCGGGCTGGAGGCACTGCGGGCCGCCGACGCCGACACGGCCGTGGCCACGGCAGTCCGCGTCTCGGTCGAGCGGGCGCTGGCCGAGGCGTCCCGCCAGCGCCCCGATCTGTACCGGCCGCGGCTGCTGGCGCTGGAACGCGCGCGGCTGGTGGACTTGCTGCTCGCCTGGTTGTCGTTGGAAGCCGAGCGCGCGCCCTTCCTGGTCGAACACCGCGAGACCCGGCAGGACCTCGAACTGGTCGGCCTGCACTTGCGCATCCGCGCCGACCGCGTCGACCGGCTGGCGGACGGCCGCTGCGTGGTGATCGACTACAAGACTGGCGCGCGCGCCGGCCCGGGCGACTGGACCGGCGCACGGCTCACCGAACCCCAGCTGCCGCTGTACGCCGTCGCGAGCGAACGGCCGGTGGCCGGCGCGCTGATTGCCCGGCTCAAGGCGGGCAGCCTGGCCTGGCTAGGCATGACCGCGGTCGACGGCATTGCCCCCGGCATCGAACCCTTCGCGGGCACCGACGAGTTGGCCGACTGGCCCGCCTTGTTGGCGCACTGGCGTGAGCGCCTGACGGCGCTCGCTGCCGAACTGCGACAGGGCGTGGCCGTCGCCACCCCGGGGCTGGACGCCTGCCGCTACTGCGCCTTCCCGCCGCTGTGCCGCAAGGCCGAGGCCGAGACCTCGGCGGGGGCCGCAGCCGATGTCGGTTGACACCCCCGTCAGCGACGCCGACGCCCGGCGGCGGGCCCTCGAACCGGGCGGCTCGTTCATCGTCCAGGCCCCGGCCGGTTCGGGCAAGACGGAGCTGCTGACCCAGCGCTGCTTGTGCCTGCTCGCCACGGTTGAGTACCCCGAGGAGGTGCTCGCCATCACCTTCACCCGCAAGGCGGCCGGCGAGATGCGCGAGCGCATCCTGAGTGCATTGCACGCGGCCTCGGCGCCCTGCCCCGACGAAGCGCATCGCGCCGTCACCTGGCGCCTGGCTCGGGCGGCGGCGGACCGCGACCGGGCGCGCGGCTGGAACCTGCTCGCGACCCCGGGCCGACTGCGGGTGCAGACCATCGACGGTCTGTGCGCCACGCTGACCCGCCAGTTGCCGGTGCTGTCCGCGTTGGGCGCGGCGCCGACGGTGCTGGAGGCGCCCGAACCCCACTACGAGGCCGCGGCCCGGCGAGCGGTGGCGGCCCTGGAGACGGACCTGGCGGCCGCCCTGGAAGTGCTGCTGCCGCACCTGGAGAACGACGTCGAACGCCTGGTACGGCTGATCGCGGGCCTGCTGCCCAGGCGCGAGCAGTGGCTGCACCATCTGCTCGGCGCCTACCCGCGCGAGGCCCTGGAGGCGGCCCTGCGCAACACCGTGACCGACCAACTCGAGCGCGCCGCCACGGCCTGCCCGAGCGCACTGGCGCCCGAGCTATTGCGCCTGGCACGCTTCGCCGCGGCCCACGTCGACGACCCCGCCCACCCGCTCGCGGGCTGGGCCGCGGCGGAACGACTCCCCGGGGCCGGACTGGCAGAGCGGGCGCGCTGGCTGGGGCTGGCCGAGCTGCTGTTGACCCGCGGCGGCCCGAACCTGCGTAAGCGCGTCGATGCCCGCCAAGGCTTTCCCGCGCCGAGCCAGGCCGCCGACGCGCAGGACAAGGTACTCTTCAAGCAGGCCAAGGCGGATTTCGCCGCCTTGGCGGCGGCCCTGGGCGGACACCCGGACTTTCTCGCGGAACTGGACGAGTGCCGCTACCTGCCGCCGCCGCACTACGAAGACGCCCAGTGGGCGGTGCTGCAGGCCCTCGGGGAGGTCCTGGTCCGCGCCGCCGCCGAGCTCCAACTGGTGTTCGCCGAGCATGCCGAGGTCGACTTCGTCGAGGTGCACCTGCGTGCGCTGCAGGCCCTGGGCGGCGAGGATGATCCGACCGACCTCGCCCTGGCCCTCGACTACCGCCTGCGCCACATCCTGGTCGATGAGTTCCAGGACACCTCCAGCGGCCTGTACCGGCTGCTATGCCGGCTCACCGCCGGGTGGCAGCCGGGCGACGGCCGCACGCTGTTCCTGGTCGGCGACCCCATGCAGTCGATCTACGGCTTCCGCGAGGCCGAGGTCGGCCTGTTTCTCGAGACCCGCGCCCGCGGCATCGGCGACCTCCACCTCGAGCCGCTCGCCCTGGAGGTGAACTTTCGCTCCCAGGCCAATCTCGTTGCCTGGGTACACCGGGCCTTCGCGGCCGTGTTGCCGGCAACCGCCGACCCTGCCGCCGGCGCCGTGCCGTACAGCCCGTCCGTGCCCGTTCGCGCAGCCGAGGCCGAAGCGGGGGTCGACGTGGTCGCCGCTGCCCTCCGCGACGACGCGGCCGAGGCCGAACGCATCGTCGGCGTCGTCCGCGAGACGCTGGCGCGCGACCCGCGGGCCAGCGTCGCCGTGCTCGGCCGCAACCGCAGCCACCTGCTGCCCGGTGCCCGGGCGCTGAAGGCGGCCGGCATTTCCTTTCAAGCAGTGGAGTTGGAGCCGCTGGCGGAACTGTCGGTGGTCCAGGACCTGCGTTCCCTGACCCGCGCCCTGCTGCACGGCGCGGATCGGCCGGCCGGGTGCAACGTGCTGCGCGCGCCCTGGTGCGGCCTCGCCCTGCCCGACCTGCTGGCCACGGTCGGCGAGGGCTGCGACGAACCGGTGTGGCCGCGTCTGGCCGAGCCTGCCGTAGCCGCCGCGCTGAGCACCGACGGGCGCCGGCGCCTCGCCCGAGTGCGCCGCGTGCTCGCGGACGCCCTGGCGTGGCGCCGGCGGCTGCCGCTGTGCCGGTGGGTCGAAGGCGTGTGGATCGCGCTCGGTGGGCCGGCCACGCTGGACCGGGCGATCGAGCGCGAGGCGGCAGCCGCCTACTTCGAACTGCTCGGGCGCGAGAGCCACGCCGGCGACCTACCCGACCTGCAGGCCTTCGATCGGGCGCTGGCGCGCCTGTACGCCCCACCCGACCCCGCTGCGGACGGTCGCGTGCAGCTAATGACCATGCACAAGGCCAAGGGGCTGGAGTTCGACGTCGTCATCCTGCCCGGCCTGGGACGCCGGCCGCGCCAGGACGAGCTGCCGCTGCTCGACTGGCAGGAACGTCCCGGGCGGCACGGCGACATCGGCCTGCTGCTGGCACCGATTCGGCCGACCCGCGACGCTGCCGAACCCATCCAGGCCTATCTGCGACGCCTTGGCGCGGCGCGCAGCCGCCTCGAGGACGGCCGACTGCTGTACGTGGCTGCCACCCGCGCGCGGCGGCGCCTGTATCTGCTCGGCCACGCGGCGGCCGGTGCGGGGCCGGGACGGGCCCAGCCCGACGCGCAATCGCTGCTCGCGCGGCTCTGGCCGGCGGTCGAGACGGCGTTTGCCGCACTGCCCGCGGCGGCGCCCGCGCCCGCCCCGGCGGCGCCCGCCGGCTGGCCGTTGCGCCGCCTGCCGGCCGACTGGGCGCCTACGGCACTCGACCTGCGGCCGCTCGGGACACCGACGGCGCCCACCGTCCAGGACGTCGAGGAGCAGATACCCTTCGACTGGGCCGGCCAAACCGCCCGGCACGTCGGCACGCTGGTGCACCGCTGGCTCGAGCGCTTCGCGCGCGACGGCGCGGCTCGCTGGTCACCCGCACAGGTCGACGCGCTGCAGCCCCGCCTCGAGGCCGCCCTGCGCATCCTGGGCGTCGGTGACGAGCACCTGCCCGAGGCCGCCGCTCGGTGCACCCGGGCCCTGCGCAACGTGCTCAACGACCCGCGCGGCCGCTGGATCCTCGGCGACCACCCGGAACACCGCGCCGAGTACGCCCTGACTGCCTGGCAGGACGGGCGCGTCCGCCACTACGTCATCGACCGCACCTTCGTCGATGCCGACGGCACCCGCTGGGTCATCGACTACAAGACCGGGCAGCACCTGGGCGGTGACGTCGAGGCGTTCCTCGACCGCGAGCAGGAACGCTACCGCGCGCAGCTCGAGACCTATGCCACGCTGTGGCGCGAGCTCGAGCGCCGGCCGGTGCGGCTCGGCCTGTACTTTCCGCTGCTGCCCGCCTGGCGGGATTGGTCGCCCTGAGCGGAACGCCGCCGCTGCGGGCGCGGGCAAAAACGCGAACACCGCAAAGTATTTCGCGTCTTCACCTAGCGTACGCTGCGAGTTTGCCAACACAGCCTGCCGCCGGCATGACAGACCCCATTCTCGAAGCGCGAAATCTGGAGAAACGCTACCCCGGCGTGACCGCGGTCGACGGCGTCAGCATCAGCGTCCCGACTGGCCGTTGCTTCGGCCTGCTCGGACCGAACGGGGCGGGCAAGACCACTACGCTGGAAATGCTCGAGGGCATCACCGAACCGTCCTCGGGGGAGATCCTGTTCCGCGGCGCGGCGCGCGGGCGCGGCTTCCGCGAGGTCATCGGCATCCAGTTCCAGAGCACGTCGCTGCAGGATTTCCTGACCGTGCGGGAGGTCATGCGCTTCTTTGCCGCGCTCTACCCGCGCCACGCCGGTATCGACGATCTGGTGCAGCGCTGTGAGCTCGCCGACTTTCTCGACCGCGACACCCGCAAGCTCTCGGGCGGCCAGCGCCAGCGGCTGCTGCTGGCGCTCGCCCTAATCAACGAGCCCGACCTGGTGTTCCTCGACGAGCCGACCACCGGTCTGGACCCACAGTCTCGGCGCAACTTCTGGCGCCTGATCGAGTCCATCCGCGCCGAGGGCAAGACCATCCTACTGACGACGCACTACATGGAGGAGGCGGAACGCCTGTGCGACGAGGTCGCCATCATGGACCGCGGCCGCGTCGTGGCTCGCGGCACGCCACGCGCTCTGCTGCTCGAGCACTTCCCGCCGTCGGTCATTCGTCTGCCGGCCAGCGCCCTGCCCGGGCGGGTGCGGATCCCCGGCGTCCGGGAGGCCGGCAGTGGTCAGGTGGAGATCTTCACGGACGACGTACCGCACACACTGGCCGAACTCGAGGTGGCCGGGGTGGCACTGGAGTCGCTGCGGGTGGGTTCGCCCACACTCGAGGATCTGTTCATCCAACTCACCGGTCACCAGCTGCGCGCATGATCAGCCTGCGTCGGTTCCTCGCCGCCTTGCGGGCCCGCCTGCCCGAGTTCTACCGCGACCGCGCCTCGCTGCTGTGGAATATCGCCATGCCGATCTTGCTGATCCTCGGCTTTGCCTTCGTGTTCACCGGCGAGGACGAGGACCTGTTCACCGTGGCGGTACTCGGCGACGCCGCTGACTCGCCCTTCGCCGCCACCCCGCACGTGCGCTTCGTGCCCCTGAACGCGCTCGCGCCCGGGCTCGAGAAGCTGCGCCGGCACCAGTACGACCTGCTGATCGATGTGCGCGCGGCGCCCAGATACTGGCTGAACGACAGCGCCCCGAAGGGCGCGTTGGCCGAACGCCTGCTGCTCGGCAGTTACGCGCAGGCCGCCCCGATCATGCCGACCCGCCAGACGGTGGCCGGCGCTGCCATCCGCTACGTCGACTGGCTGCTGCCCGGCGTGCTCGCCATGAACCTGATGTTTTCCTGCCTGTGGGGCGTCGGCTGGGTGGTCGTGCGCTATCGCAAGAACGGGGTGCTGCGGCGCCTGCAGGCCACGCCGCTGACCGCCTTCGAGTTTCTCGCCGCACAGGTCGCTGCGCGGCTGGTTATCGTGCTGGCAGTCACCACCGTGGTCTATGTTGCTGCCTTGTGGCTGATCGGGTTCCGCATGCAGGGGTCGCACGGGCTGTTGTTCCTGACCTTCCTGGTCGGCTCGGCCTGCCTGACCAGCGTCGGCCTGCTGGTGGCAGCGCGGCTGCGCACCGAGGAACTCGCCGACGGCCTGTTGAATCTGCTGTCCTGGCCGCAGCTCATCCTCTCGGGGGTGTGGTTCTCGCTCGAAGGCGTGAACCCGGCCGCGCGCGCGCTCGCCCAGGCGTTCCCACTCACCCACCTGGTCGACGCCGCCCGCCGCATCATGCTCGACGGCGCCGGCCTCGCCGAGGTTGGGCCGCAACTGGCAATCCTGGCGGGGTTGACCCTCGCACTGCTGGCAGCCGCGGCACGCATGTTTCGCTGGAATTAACGTTGGGGGGCCGAGAACCCACGCAGCGCGCGGGTTGAAAAAGCGCCCGCCGGCGCCAAGCTATGAGTTCATCACTAAAGGCAACGCTTGGAGTCACAGATGGCTGTAACGCTCACCGAAACGGCGGCCCAACACGTACGCCGGATGCTCGACCAGCGCGGCCACGGCCTCGGCCTGCGGCTCGCCACCAAGAAGAGCGGCTGCACCGGCTTCGCCTACGTGGTCGACTACGCCGACGAGATCGAAAGCGAGGACGCGGTGTTCGACAGCCACGGCGTGCAGGTCGTGGTGGACGCCAAGAGCCTAGCGAACATCGACGGCATGGAGGTCGACTTCGTCAAGAACAATGTCCTGAACCAGG